>SKPJ01000017.1 GCA_007119595.1 Myxococcales bacterium | reverse complement strand
CTGCAAAGTCGAGTGTGCGTCGGACAAGGCGCGGCGACGAGGCGATGCGATGTAGCATCGTCGAGTGAGCCGCAACGCCGCTTCGACGTGCTCTCGGCGCGCAGACGCTTCACTCAACTTCAGCTCACGGCGTAGTAATGGGAAGATGGCCATTGGTGTTGGATCGCAGGAGAGCATTATTCATCGGTCACTCGTCATCGAACCATCTGTCTCGATGGTCGTCCCGGTGAGCCACTCGGTGATTTTTTCGGCGACGGGGCTGACGATGAGATAGATGCAGGGGACGACAAAAAGCGTCAGCACCATCGCCACCAAAAGACCGCCCACAACGGCGATGGCGAGCGGACGCATTAGTTCGGCGCCCTCCCCCAAACCAATGGCCAGGGGCAACATCCCGCTGATGGTGGTCAACGTGGTCATCACGATGGGGCGAAAGCGTATGCGCCCGGCCTCCAATGCCGCACTATGCGCCGACAGGTCTCGCTGCTGGCGACCCAATTCGATATATTCGACGAGCAAAATCGCATTGTTGACCACAATGCCGACCAGCAAAATCACGCCGAGCAAAACGGGAGCGCTCAACGCCGTATCGGTGAGCCACAACAGGGTGATGACCCCGATGAGAGCAAGTGGTGCGGCAGTGAGAATGACCAATGGATTGGAAAACCTTTCGTATTGCACGGCCATGACCACAAATACGAGAAACAAGGCCAATAGCGTCACAGTGCGCAGGTTTCGGTTCGTCTCCTCGATGACCTGCTGTTCCCCCCCAAAGACGAGATTAAATTCGTCGGGAAGCTCCACATCTTGAATCCGGGAATGAATGGCGTCATTGACCGTCCCCAGATCGGTGACCTCCGTATTGATATCACCGCCGAGCCGTAGGATGCGAACCTGGTTTTCACGCTCGATGTGGGCCGGGCCGTCGCCGAGGTCGAAGGAGGCGAGATCACCGAGTCGAACGGACTCACCGGCGCTTCGAAATAAGATAAGATTGCTCAAGTCTTCCGTGTTTTGAACCGCGTCGCGCGGCAGCAGAAGGCGAATATCGTATTCTGTGATCCCCGTACCGAATTGGGTAGGCACCGCGCCATGAACCGCCGTCCGTACCGCTGTAGCAACCTCGCTTGTGTTCAGGCCGAGGTCGGCGGCGCGGTCGTGGTCGACGTCAATATTGAGCAGAGGACTGCGGTCGTCGCGAGAGATATCGAGTTGGCTCAAGCCCTCGATTCCATCGAGCACCCCCAGCATCTCGCGACCGATGCGGTCGAGCTCCTCGATATCATCGCCGACGATCCCAAAAGAGACAGCCGAACCATCGATAGTGGTGCGAATCCCCGGGATCCGCGGTGGACTTGCGGACACCCGGGCGCCGGGAATCTCGAGTGAATCGAGCTTTTGTTGCATCTTCTCAACCCACTGCCCGGCGCTCATCTCCGGTCGCTGAGACGCCGGCGTCAACTGGATGGAGTAGCGCGCAGTTCCCGGACGCTCATTCAGAATTCCGCCCCCAAGGTGTCCACCGATGAGTCCGAAGACGTTTTCCACGTGGGGCATCTCATCGATCTTTTCTTCGGCGAGCATCGCCCGCTCGTATGTAACGTCCGGAGGAGCTCCCGGGGGAAGTCCGACGTACACCGACACATTGCCGTCATCGACCTGGGGCAAAAATTCATCGCCCAGCTCGTCGAGCAACTCCAGGGAGACGATGAACACTGCCGCAGCGGCTGCAAGGACCAGCCACTTTTGGCGAAAAGCGTATTGAGCAATCCAGAGATACAGCGACCTCGTTGTGCCGATCAGGGTGTCTACGGTGCGCATCACGAAGGAATGAGAAAATCCACTGCGAAAGCGAACTTTCGCCAACAGGGCCGTGAGCATGGGGACCAGTGTCAGCGCCGCCGCCAGCGAGGTCGCGATGGCAAAGGAGATGGTGATGATGAGGTCGCGAAAGACCATCGCCGCCAGGCCCGAAATGAGCAAAAACGGGGTTACGGCTGCGAGATTTGTCATCGTCGACGCGATGACGGCGCTCATCACCTCCCGGGAGCCATCGAACGCCGCACCGTCGTGGTCCTTTCTATACTCCGAGCGGTGACGGTCGATGTTCTCGAGCATCACGATCGAGTTATCGAGGAGCAGTCCCACTCCCAGTGCCAACCCACCGAGGGTCATGATATTGAGGGTCAACCCACCGATTCCCATCATCGCAAAGGTCGCCAAGATAGCGATCGGAATCGACAACCCAATGACGAAGGCCTTGCGGAGACTGCCGAGGAAGAACAGAACCACCAGCATCGCCAGCAGTCCTCCGATAACAGCAGCCGTGGAAACAGCGCCGATGGAATTGTTGATAAAAAACGATTGATCCGTGGTCACGGCGTAGTCGATATCGTCGGGGATAAAGCCACTGCGCTCCAGCCGTGCGAGCTGTGATTTTACCCCGTCGATGACCTCCACAGTATTGGCATCCGGGAGTTTCGTCACCGATAGACGAGTTGCCGGAGCACCATCTAGGCGCACAAATATGCGCTGTTCTTGATGGGTGTCGACGATTTCGGCGACCTCTCGAAGCCGCACCAATTCGTCGGTCTCGGGAATGGCGAGGACCACGTTTTCGATATCGGTGACGGATTCGAATCGACCGTCGACCTTTGCCATAACGTCGAAGCTCTCGGAGGTCACCTGGCCGACGGCGATGTCGATATTCTCTCCGGTCAACACCTGTTCCACATCGGCGAGCGCGATGCCGTAGGAGTCGAGTCGCTGCGGGTCGATGATGATCTGCAATTCCCGAATCTGCCCGCCCGATACCTCAATGCCTCCCACACCTTGAATGGACTGCACCTGGGGTGCCAACTCATTTTCGAGCCAATCACGCACCTCCAATGGGGAACGAATCGACGAGGTAAAGCCCGCTTCGTAGACCGGAGCCTGGGAGGGATCGAATTTGTACAATCGGGGGGGTTCGATGTCGGCTGGAAGCTGCGTGCGGGCCAGTTCTAGATTTCGGGCCGCATCCTGCAGCGCGAGATCGATGTCGGTACCATATTCAAAGATCAGATTTACGTTGGTCCGTCCCTCCGACGCCCGGCTCTGCAGACTGGTCAGGTTCTCCGTGGCCGCCAGATTCGCCTCCAACACACGGGTAATCTGCTGTTCCATGACCTCCGGCGCGGTGCCCGGATAATTCACGGTGACGCGAATCTGGGGATAGTTGATGGTGGGCAATAAGTCGACGGCGAGACGATCAACGAAAAATATCCCCAGAACGACCACCACCGCAGCGAGAGAAATGGTTGCCACGGGATGGCGAATCGCCGTGCCCGTGATGCCTCCCCGGGTATCGCGATTGGCATAGGGATCATCGAGTCCACCCGACGCCGATGCATCGGTGTCGCTCACGGTGCCTCCACCCATTCGCTGACGTGGACACGAGTCCCCTCGCGAAGATTGGTGGGCTTGGTGCCGACGATGATATCGCCGGCCGTTAAGCCCTCGTGAATCTCGGTCCAGTTGCGCCTGGAGACGCCGGTCTCAACGTCGCGCCGCACAAGGTGGTCATTCTCTACGAGATAGACAAAACGGTCCTCCGAGGTGGAGGCAAGCAGAGATTGGTCGGGCACTGCCAGCACGTCGCGTCGCCGATCGACCACCAGGGATACACGAGCCAGAAAACCGGGTTGGACCGTCATATCATCGGGAATATCGGACAATTCGATTTCCACCGTAACCCGTCGACTATCGGCGTCGGCGCTCGGAAATACCCGTCGGATGACCGCACCAAGGGAACGTTCGGGGTATGCATCGACAAATACATCGACCGGTTGGCCGGTGTCGATACGCACTACATCGCGCTCCGACAGGCGTACCGGGAGCCGAAGTTTGGAGACATCAACCAGATCGACGATCGGCTCACCTGCCACGACGAACCCACCGGGGTCGACATGCCGACTGGTGACGACGGCATCGCGGGGTGCCGTGACGCGCGACAATTCAATGCGGGTCTCCCAGAGCGCTACCTCGCTTTCTGCGATCTCAAGGTTGCTGCGCAGTTCATCGACCTCGTCTTGCCGAACGGCGTTGCTGTCAACAAGCGGTTTGCGGCGCTTATAGCGCTGTCGGTAGGCAGCGGCTTCCGCTTGAGCCCGGCGTAGCTGTGCGCGCAACTCGGAGAGTTCGGACGTCGCCAACACGTCGCCACGGCTGACCTCATCGCCCTCCTCGATATTCACCGCGGTCAATACCCCCTCCATATGGCTTTTAATGCGAATTCGTTCTCGTGGTTCGATGGTGCCCGATGATTGGACCACTTTGGACAGATCCCGAGGCAGCAATTCGTAGCCCGCCACGGGCGTCGAATCCTCACTGATCTCGTCACCGGCCGACTCCGGACTGCCTTCGGCGGAGCACGCCACCGCGAACAGGCCGATCAATAAGGCAATTCTCCACGAAGGGACCATAGACGCTACATTGGTGTACACAAACTCTCCAGATCCGCCAGCTACTCTAAAGGGTATGGGTTGAACCGACAAAACAGCAACACGTCCATGCCCCGTCCTGTTCCACGTTGCACTCAGCGGCGAGAGACAAAGCGATTTCCACCTCCAATATTTTCATGCCCTACCAATCTTGCTGCCGTCGCCAATCCCAGGACACGGTCACCGCATGAATGACGAAGACAATGGCGATGGTCGCCCAGGCCCAGCCACGGGAGGGACTAAATTGGGCAACCTCGATATTGTTTATCGCGAAGTACCGACCAAAGGAAGGTGTTGCGATGGACTGAAGTATCGAATCGAGTCCGGTAAATGACAACAGTGCAGCCAATAGTGCTACGAGCATAAACCCGCCCAGCGGAGCGATAAGTGAGATGCCCCCGGGCACAAGGCGAAGCCCCCAGCGGGTGGCGCGTGGTAGTTTATTGCCCAGGACTCCGCCGACCAAGATGAGCGTCACCAATACCGAGAATGTGAATAATGCGAGAAAAGCGGTGAGTCCACTCGCCACGCTTTGCTCAACGGCGCTATCGGATTCCTCAAACTCTGTGACCGCCGTAACATCGGGGATTCGCCCGCTGCGCAGCGCTTCCAACTGCTGTCCCTTGGCATCGGCCATGATGGCTTGACTGACCAACTCCACGGTGGGCCCCTTGGCCGGGAGTTTTGTCCCGTCGGCCAGGGCCTGGCTTTCGGCCGCTGAAATGGCGGCCAATTCGTCGCGGGCCGGGCTCTGCGAGAGGGTATCCAACCACCTTTCGACCTCTGGAGAAGCCAGACTGTCGTCAGACACAGAAATGGGCGCGCCGGCATACGCTCCCAGGGCCTGGACATATGTGTTGATGTAATACGGCAACCCGGCCAAAATGGCGAAAAGCACGAGAGGGGCCACAATATCACGGAGTCTTAGTCTGGGAATCCACCAATACGCCGACTTGTCATTGCCCGCCCCTTTTGCGGCATCGAGTTCACGGCGTCGTGCCAGACCACCGCGCAAGCCCACCAACAAACAGAGCAAGATCAGACCCAGAAAGGTGGCGGTCATGGCGAGCAGACCACGATCAATGACCCGTGCAGCGCCATCCATCATCACTTCATTGATCTCCCGATTGTGTTCTGCCCGGGTGCGCCACTGTGCTGCGAGTTCGTCTCGCCCTTGTTCTTCCATCCAATCTGCCAAAAAGGACCAGGTCGTATGCCCGCCCTCAATATTGGGAAATAGCTCGGCGCGCCGCAGTGAAAGCCGGTGAACCGTGTCTACGTCGCCTTCTATGATTGCATCGTCGATCGGTGAATTTTCGCGCTCCACCATTCGATGGCTCGGGAAGAGAAATACCATCGATATCAGATTCCAGGTGCGCTCACTGAAGATGCCTACCTCATTCATCTTTGCCACGGCCCGATCATAGGCCTCGTCGGCCAACTCCGACTGGTCGAAGGTCTCCAATTCGGTGGCTATTCGCATCAGGTCCTGCCACGGTGCGCCTTCGGTCCGCGCCGCCGTCGCGAAAGCTTTTTTCGATGCTTTTTCCTCACCTATATCGCGGTACAGAACGGCGAGTTCCAGCGGAAAATAGGGGTTGGTCCGATCGAGGCGGTAGGCCTTTTCCAAGCGCTCGATCGCAGCGCTATCTTGCTCATCGATATCGTCGTTGAGTATCCAGGCGGCGTCGCGCTGGGTCGCGAATTCATCGCCTCGATCGCTCCACGCGACCTGAGCGGGTTGTTGGCCATCGACAAAGTGGCGAATTGTTACCTCTTCAAATTTTTCGCCGTCCTCGCGCAGCCAATATTCGATCCTCACTCTCACGACGATGTCGAGCGTCTGTTCATCGACGACGCTGATATCGACAATGGGAGCCGGAAAGCGCCATCGGCGTGTGAGCCCCCCGCTCCATACTCCTTCTTCCGATTCCACTTGAGGTCGCGCGTCGACCTCTACAAGGTCGCTTCGATATCCGTAGAAATGGCGCTCTCCGGTGGATACGACGGTGGCCGACTGGACTTCGTCGTTGCGATCTTGAAAATCTTGCGACAGCTCCCACATCGACGGATGTTCGGTGCGCCAAAACTCCTCGCCATCCTCGCCCTCACAGGCGACACCACCGAAGACAGCCCGAAGTTCACAGGAGTCGGGCATCGCCGCCGCTTCCGGCGACTCATCATCTTCCATCCCCACCGCCGGTTCCGATTCATCGTCTGTCTCGGCGGCATCACTCGTCGGAATCACCACGAGCGAAATGAGCAATGCGATCGCGATAGGGAGCGTACTCCGGGGCATGTCAGATCCTTGAGATCCAAAAACCATTGGGCAATCTGCAATGAGATTACCCAATATACTGCCCAGCCCCACTGAAAAACAATGGCTCCCCCCTCAACGCCCGTCAGTTGACGTTGAGATAGACGTGCAGTTCGTCGCCGAGGCGATCTTCGAGAAAACGTCGAAAACGACGCCGAATATCCATTTCGAGTTGGCGAACCCGCTCTTTGGAGACGTCGAAATCAGCGCCCAACTCTTTG
>SKPJ01000027.1 GCA_007119595.1 Myxococcales bacterium | reverse complement strand
TTCGTCGTCGAATGGGGTGACGGTACACAGGATCGGATCACCTGCTGGGATCAGCCCGAGGTCACTCACACCTACGACTGCCCCGGAACCTATACCGTCACCATTCGCGGTCTCATCTGGGGATGGCAATTCGGCGAACTCCTTCCCGTAGGAGGTGACCTCCGACACTCCAGAGACGCCCGAAAGCTCTTCGAGATCAAGCAGTGGGGACCGCTGCAACCAGGCGTCGATGGAGCCCACTTCGCCGGTGCCGAAAATCTCATCATTTCGGCTACGGATACCCTGGAACTGACCAGTACCCGAACCCTCGCCAATTCCTTCCAACAATGTCGCCGTCTGGTCACGGTTCCGATGATGAATGATTGGGACGTGGGTAACGTCACCGATATGACATCGATGTTTCGCGGGGCCAGTGCTTTCAACCAGGATATCGGGACGTGGGATGTCTCCTCGGTCGTCGATATGACCTCGATGTTCCGCGGCGCCACCTGTTTCAATCAGGACATCGGCAAGTGGGATGTCTCATCGGTCACTAATATGGAGGAGATGTTTTTCGAAACACTCGCCTTCAACCGTGACATCGGCGGCTGGGATGTCTCCTCGGTCACCAATATGAATTCGATGTTCGAGAAGGCTCACAACTTTAATCAATACATCGGCAGTTGGGACGTATCGTCAGTCACCAAAATGCAGAAGATGTTCCTTATGGCCACCTCTTTCGATCAAGAACTGAGTTGCTGGGACGTCTCGTCAGTCCAGAAAATGACGGGCATGTTCGACCTCACGAGACTCTCTACCGCCAATTATGACGCGTTGCTTCTCGCCTGGGCCGAACAGAACGTGAAACCGCACGTAGACCTCTACGCAGGAAGGTCTCAGTACTCACCGGGAGCACCCACCCGAGCTCATGAGAAGCTCACCAGCGAACACCAATGGTTCATCCGCGACGGGGGCCAGATAGACCCGACGTCGCAGACCCAGGTCGACGAGCAGGGGCTTGAGCCCTCGCCACAAAAAGACGGATGACCATCGCCGCACGTGACGATGTCGACCAGTGCTTCTTCGAACGAAATGTAGGGTGCTCCGGTGTCGGATTTCGGGTTGCAAAGATGGTCGTGTTTTGCTTAAGACACGCTCCGCTCGGATATGGCGCCGATTTGCGTCGGTGTCACAGAGCCAGAGAGGTTGGAAGTCTGACTTTCAGTAAATGTTAACGCAACTTTCGAGGTAGTTTTTATGAGCAGGTGGAGTACGATAACTTTTGTATGCGCACTGTCATCACTTTTGGTCGTCGCCTGCAGTGATGACGAAAATGGCGGCGCGAATAACCAGGAAAATAATGGGTCGTCTTCGGAATTTGATCCGGAGGTCATCACAAGTGGTGGAATCACCATGACGAGCGACGATGATATGGCTCGAGTCTTCTTTCCCATTGGCAGTATCGATGAGCCGACGCGTGTCGTCATCGAAAAAGAGTCCGATCCGGAGAGTGAAGACCTCTATACCAATATCTACTCGTTTACGGTTGATCCCCTCCCCGATGAACCGATGGAAGTGGAGATCGATCTAGTCCGCGAATCCGAGGGTGAGAATGTCTTGCTCGCCAATTACAACGACGGCGACCCAATTCCGGTACCCTTTTCCTATCTCGACGATGAAGAAGGCGAGATGGTCTTTGGAGAACTCGAGGAGTTCTCTCAATACGTGGGCTGGGTTAGCCCCCTCGAGGTTCACTTCACCCAACCTCCGCCGCCCCAGATCGAGGAAGATCGCGGTGAAGTGCTGGTCGATTTTGAGTGCATCGATGCAGAATGTAGCTTCCAGTGCGCGCTGACCCGAGACAATTCGTCGGCCGACTTCGCCACCCATGATTTCGAACCCTGTGATGAGGGGTATATCATCGACACCGATTCTTTGCCTTCACTGGACTTCAACCTCGTTGTCTTAGCCACCGACGGAGAGGGCGTCCAGAATCTTGTGTCCACCGAATTTGAAATCGTATCGACGGGAATCGGCACACCCGATCCCGACGTGATATGGACCATGGATGACTTCGATGCCAACCCTCTAACGCCGGCCGTCGATGGTGACGGGATCATGTATATCAATGAAGAGAGCAACAGTGTCTATGCCATCGATCTCAGCGATCAATCCGTGATCTGGAAGGAGGAAGTCGTGGAGAGCCCGGGCCGAAGCAGAGGACTGGCCCTGGATGATGACGGCGTACTTTACGTAAGCACCTCCGCCGGTGAGCTAACAGCACTGGATACGGAGGACGGCTCCGAGATCTGGAGCTTCGATGAGGTAGATGGGCCGGTGACCACCAAGCCGGCGATCAGCAAGGACGGCACCATTTATGTGGGCACGTTTAACGGTGCACTCTACGCGATTGACTC
Source organism: Myxococcales bacterium (assembly GCA_007119595.1). Taxonomy (GTDB): domain Bacteria; phylum Myxococcota_A; class Bradymonadia; order Bradymonadales; family Bradymonadaceae; genus SLJM01. The sequence goes on along the minus strand of SKPJ01000027.1, from coordinate 19,063 downwards.
CTCGGCCCAGGGCGATGAGCACTGGACATACCAGATTGAATCGGGCCACCAGATTCTATCCAGTCCTTCCATCGGCCCCGATGGCACGGTCTACTTTGGCTCCGGTGTCGATACGCTGAGCGGAGTTTTATACGCCGTCGATCCGGAAACCCAGGATAAGAAGTGGAGTTTCTCCAAGGGATTCGCCATGTTGGGAAGTCCTGCCATCGGTGCTGATGGCACGATCTATATCGGCCCCGACACCATCGGTGGCTCCCAACTATACGCCGTCGATCCAGAGACAGGCCAAGAAAAATGGCATGTTGAGACCGGCGCAATTCCCGTGGGAGCCGTCATCGATGAAGAGGATATTCTCTACGTTCCAGCGTTTAGCAATCTCCACGCCATCGACCTGCAATCGGAGTCCATCATATGGGAGTCCTCCAGCGTCGGCGAGGCTTCGACATCCCCGGTGGTCGGCGATGATGGTTCCGTCTCCTTTGGTATTGGCAATAACTTTCGATCCCTTGATTCCGATGATGGCTACGTCTATTGGAGCGAGCGCTTGGGAACCACGACACGGGCCAACGGCCATCCCCTCATCTATGACGGCGTTCTGTATTTTACGGGAGGCCGGTTGTTGTACGCCGTCGAGACTGACGCAGAGCATGTCGCAGACGGTCCATGGCCGATGTATGGCCGTGATCTGCAGCGTACCTCCTCGGCAGAGGAATAATACCGGCGGCGCCATTACCTGAATCAATCGAAGTGTATTACCGAGCATCCCCGGCGGAAACCGTCGGGGATGTCTGTTTGGGGAGGCAGTCGTAATCGCCGATCAGTCGGCGACCCGCTTCGTCGAGGCCCAATGCCGCGCTGGAGGTCTTGGCTGGGATGCCGAGGAGATGCCGGGAGATGTGTCCGTTGAGTCCGGTTTTGATGAGGAGCCGGGATTCACGTGAGCAAGTGACGTTTTGTATGCTGCGCGAAACGGAGCGCTGTGGTCAGGAGTTACGAGCATATAGCTCCTGTAGGTTCACAAGGCGGAGGGTCGTGTCTTCGCTTGCCCGTTGGTGGAAGGCATCGCTAAACCCGGCGGCAGATACGTAGAGGTGGCCATGGGAGGTGGAATCCTCCAGCGCTTCGTGAGCCCATCGCTGACCGGAGTCGGCCAGAGCTTCCAATTTGTCTTGGTGTTCGAAGTGGAGGGCGATATCCACTGGTGATGACGACCACTTGACCTCGCCCGTCAAGATCTTGTCGTCGTGCAACCTGGCGGCGATGTCGATCTCGATGCTTCGTCTGGTCTTATCCAACCCCTCCCACCGCGCCCACTCGGAAGGGGCGGGCAACCCCCAGCGGTGATGGTGGCGGTAGTAGGCGTCGGCGACAATGATCTCGAAGACCTTTCCCATATAGGTGTTGAGCTGATTCTTGATGCGAGAATGCCATACGTCGGCCGGTCTGCCCGCGTGGAGTTGCGACCGGTTGGGATGGACGAAATGATACCAGAATTGGACCGCCCGATCGGCGATGCGATTTCGCCAGGCAGCCTTTGCTCCGGCTTCGAAGTTTCGCTCTCGATAGATCAGACCCAGCGCTTGCAGGGTTTCCAGAATTCGTCGAACCCGGTGGTTCGTTCCTTCGCCAAAAGCCCGCTGCCTAATCTCGTTGGTCGACGTACATCCGGTTGCCACGGCTGCCAGAACGGCGCGGTATTTTCTGGGATCACGCAATCCCTGTTCCTGTTCCAGCAGTTGCTCCAGTTGAAAGTGAACCTCTCCTCGGGGTGACAAGAAGGTGCGAGTGACCGCTTCTTCCAAGGATTCCCCGGAGCGGACCGCGTCCAGATACTCCGGAATTCCCCCAAATATGCCGTAAAAGTAGGCCTGTTCTCGAGGTTCACGACCGGAAACCATCTGTCCGGCGTTGAAATAGTCGAAGGGCTGCAGTCGGTGGCGCCAGCTAATACGACCATATAGGGGGCCCCCGGCGCCGATGCCCTCCATGGTTCCGACCTCGGAGCCACAGAGGATCAACGTCAGGTCGAGGTTTTCCCCCTTTACCTTGCGATCCCAGATGGCGTTGAGCTGTGAGGTCACCTCGCGGCGTCGATCTCTGGAGCCACCCAATAGGTATTGAAATTCGTCGAGCACCACGATCAGCGATGACTCTCGCGCCTGATCGAATAATATATCAAAGGCGGTACGCCAGTTCGGGTAATCCTCCGTGGCGAGCGGTTGCTCACTCCAATGGGTCAACTCTCGAAGTAGGTCTTGGCGATTTTGCTCAGACGTGACGTTACCGGCCAGAAAATAGAAGAGTCGGTCGTGTCCATGCCAGGCATATTGGAGCAGATAGGTCTTGCCCACGCGGCGGCGGCCATACAATAGACCGAGCTGCGGCCCAGTTGTATCGGCGAGTGAGCGAAGCTCATCGATTTCTTTTTTTCTGTCGACAAGCTGCTCGACGGTCATTGGTATGCCGTAGTTCGAGAATAGGTACCGATAATCAGCGTATGCTGTGATGTGCGTATGGTGTGGTATACGTATCGTGCAATGTACGTTCGTTTCGATGTATATGCAAAGGCAGATGACGAGCTTGTGTAAGCGCTGTTTTCCTCGTCGCCCAGTCCTCGCCGAATCATTCAAAAAACGTATTCGTTGGACCAACTAGCTCCAATAATTCGCGTATGATTTCGGCGCGTCTGTCATCTTCGTTGGCCCGACAGATGTGGATGATGTCGTCGAGTACCATCGCGAAGGTCGGTGCCAGTATATTATTCGATGTGGCAACTGGAGCTTGAAGCTCGGCGACCAGTTTGTCGAATGTGGTGAAATCTCGGCGATGTGCAGCGACGGCGAGCAGCCCGAGTTCTGCGAGAGACGTTGCGAAGTGGGAGGCTTTTGTGGCGTCGATCTCTTGCTTAAATTGCAGAAAACGCTGTTCCGCCCGGTCGATGTCGCCATCGTTGAGTGCGCATAGTCCGAGCAGGGCGATCGAGGATTGGGCCACTGTGTAATGTCCGGCCATTTGCCCCAGATGCCGAGCTTGTTCGTAATGCTGCTTCGCCTCTTTGGAGCGGCCGCGGAGGCGGGCGCAATCGCCGAGCAGCCATTTGGCGATCGCTTTGCCGCTGCGGCATCCGAGGGTATCGAAGCGCTCGAAGACCTCCTGAGCTCGCTGTCCATTCTCTATGCTGGCTCGATGGGGCGTGGAATTGGCGATACCGCAGAGACACCAGGCGGCTTCCAAGGGTAAAGCGGCGGCTTCCGCCGTCTCGAAGCCGGAGAACTCCGGCCATCACGTCCGACAGTTGACTTCAACCCCAGAGTCGTCCGCCTAATTTGGGGTCTGCGACTGTGCTGAAGGCGGAAAACTCCGGCCATCACGTCCGACAGTTGACCTCAAACCCAGAATCGTCTGCCTATTTTGTGGTCTGCGACTGCGCTGAAGCCGGAGGATTCTGGCCACAAAGTTCGTTCGACCATCTCGAAGCCGGAATCGACCGCCGATGTAGTGGTCTGCGACTGCGCTGAAGCCGAAATTTTGGGCTGCTTTTTGCTTCCGACACTCGCGGTCAATGAAAAGAGGGGTTGGGATTTCGATAAGCAATGCTTGCCCGGGCAATGCTGTGATTCCGCCGCGCTCTGTGCCGAAGGCGAGGCCTGTCTCGAAGAATTCGATTGTTGCTACGAGTACTCCACTTACGCGTCCGGACGCCGATCCGTCGGAGTCGCCTTCGTGAGATTGGTGAAGTGGGGACGCCGGATGACCCATACGCTCGGCCAGCAGCTCTGCAAGCGCCCCAAAATCAGTGCTAAAAGTCTACCTTCAACGGGGTGGAACTATGATCGCTTACCTCACCACTACCGAGCCGATGGTCTCCATTATTTCCCCAGCAAAAGACGGAGCCGCCTTCGGTGAGCGCACAATTGTGAAAAAGTCCGGCCGAGAGATCGACGACATTGTTAAGTTCGATGACTTTTGTAGGCGTAGAGCGATCTTCGAACTCCCCGTCGCCGATCTGACCGTAGTTTCCCATCCCCCAACATCGGACGGTTCGATCCTCGAGAAGAGCGCAGGTATGAGAAGCGCCACAGGTGATCGCGCTGGCGCTGGAAAGATTCTCCACGGCCACAGGATCCTGAAGCGAGACGGGAGAACTTCCGTGACCGAGCTGACCCTCAATTCCCCATCCCCAGCATTGGATGGTCCCCGTCTCGAGAAGAGCGCAGGTATGACCGGTGCCGCCGCAAGTTTGGATGGCCTCGGTAATGCCCGGTACCTGAACCGGCGCCGCCCGGTGCTCCGTCGTCCCATCGCCGAGTTGTTTATATTTATTTCTTCCCCAACAGCTCACCTGCTGATCGGAGTCGACTACACAGGCATGTCCCTCGCGAAAAAGAGACGGCCCGCCTCCTACGCTCAGAAATTGAGCATCATCGACGTCCTCGACGAAAACGGGCGTACCGCGATTGTCCCATTCCCCATTGCCGAGCTGACCATCCGCTCCCCGTCCCCAACATTGGACATCGCCTTCGTCGAGGAGAGCACAGGAAAAACGAGTCCCCGTCGATACCCGGGTCGCATTCGTTATGTCATTGACGGTCAGCGGAGAGGGGTTTTTGTTTGCCGCGGTCTCCGTCCCGATCTGATCGTTCCGGCCATCACCCCAGCATTGGACCTCTCCGTTGTCGAGGACTGCGCAGCTTTGAAGTCTGCCTGTAGTCAGGTCACTGGCGTTGTTGATTTCGACGTCTACAGGAGAGGATGAGTCCGAAGATTCACCGTGCCCGAGTTGGCCTCGCCCACCATTACCCCAACATTGAACCGTACCATCGTCATAGAGGACACAGCTATGTTTGCCTCCAGCACTGATGGCGATTCGCGACGGTCCAACGCCGGCGTTGAGTTGCCCGGTATCGGGGCCGACATCGTTGTCCAACTCCCCGGCGTCGTGCTCTCCGGTATCAGTGCCAATATCGTTGTCGGATTCTCCGGTGTCGAGCTCTCCGGCATCGGGGCCGACATCGTTGTCCGACTCGCCGGCGTCGGCCTCCACGGCGTCGGGATCCTCAAAGAGACCATGGCATCCCATTAGCGAGAAGAATGCGACGGTGAGTAACAGTCTGTATATCGTCGTCTGATTCATCGTATGTGGGCGGAGTTTGAGTTTGCTATTGGTAGCGATTTCTTCGGCTGCACGAACGTGTTGTGAAGAAATGTTGTGTAACATGTCTTCGGCTCAATGCGAATCTGAGCAAAGTCGTCCGTAGAGAAAGCCCTGCTTCACGTAAGAACAACTCGCAGAATAACTTTCCGAGAGGCGTGCAGTAGCCGCTACTTTCGCCGCACGCCGGACCACCAATCGGTGGCCTTTTCCAGCCACTTTAAGGCCTGGTCGCCATAGCGGTCGACGAGGCGCAGCATCCAATCGCTGTCCTCGTCATCGCCGATGCTGCTCAGGTCGAGATCGCCTCCGTCCGGCCCGTAGAGTTGCTCCATGACCTTTCGAACGCTCATTTCCACGGCACTGCGCACGGGGATTTTGGCCATCATTCCGTACATCGCCGCCTCCCCCTGGCTGGCCAACTCCGGATTTTGGCGCACTCTTTTGACGGCCCGCTGCAGATCGTCTGAAAAATCGTCGATGATGGGGCCGTTGTGGGCGTTGACCGTACAGTGCAGACAGGCCGGCTTGTGCTGCCGGTCGAGAGCCCATCCATTCTGTTGCATCTGATCGGCCACGGCGTAGATATCGACGGCTTCGTCGCAGGAGCCGAAGGTGACAATGGTGGTGTGCTCACTTCCCAGAATTTCCAATCCATCGATGGTTTGAAGGTGTCTTTTGAGGTCGTCGGCGGCGTCCATGGCCCGGCGGGCCAGCTCCCTATAGCCGTCCCTGCCGAGTGCCTTCATGGCCGCCCAGGCCGCGGCGATGGCACCCCCGGGGCGGGTTCCAGCCATGGTTGGAGAGGCGTAAATTCCGCCCGGGAAGTCGGCCTCCACGAAGAATTGGTGGCGCAGATAGTCCATATTTCGATACAGCACCACGGAGGCTCCCTTGGCGGCGAAGCCGTATTTGTGGCAATCCGCCGACATCGATGTCACCCCGTCGATGCGAAAATCAAAGACCGGTATCGGGTAGCCCAACTCCTCGACCCAGGGGAGCAAAAACCCGCCAAAGCAGGCATCGACGTGAAAGGGGATCTCCCGCTCTTTGGCGATGGTGGCGATTTCCTCGATAGGGTCGATCATACCGTGGGGATATTGAGGTGCCGAGGCGGCGACGAGCATCGTCCTCGGCCCGATGGCCTCTCTCAGTGCGTCGACGTCGGCCCGGAATTGTTCATCCACCGGCACATAGCGCATCCTGGCCCCGAAATAGTGGGCGGCCTTGGAAAACGCGGGGTGAATGGTGCGCGGGGCGACGATTTCGGGACGGAGGGGAAGACGTTTTAGAATCTTTGCCCGTTCGCGGGCCGCTTTGACGGCCATCAGGATCGACTCTGTTCCCCCGGAGGTCATGGTTCCCACAACCTGTCGGTCGCCGTGGAGCATGGACGCCGCCATGCGCACCACTTCGCCCTCCATGCGCTTGAGGCTCTTAAAGGCCATGGGGTTGAGGCCATTTTCGCTGAAAAATAGGGTGTAGGCCTCTTTCAAAAATTCGTAGTGCTCATCGCCTGCGTAGTAGACCAGACTCCAGGTGCGGCCGGCCCGCCAATCGGCGTCACTCTCGCGGTAGGAGCGCATCTCTTCGAGGAGTTGCTCCTTGTCGATCCCCTCTTTGGGAATGGTCCCGTAGTCCATCATCTGCTGCTCCCGATTGTGGTGGTCTTTGAAGTGCGCTGTTACGATGGGTCGCCGAAATCCATTTGGCAATAGGCTGAACCTTTCGCCATTGGACGTGTCGTGATCTTCACCGTATTTCAAATTGTGCTGTATCTCGCAGTGCCCCTTGTGGCCATCGAGCTGGCACGGCGCTACCGGGTCTTTGAGTGGTTCAATCCGGTGGTGCTCTGCTACGTGGTGGGCATGGTCATGGTCAACACGCCCCTGTGGGAGATCGACGAGGGGCTGGCCCGGACCGTGACCGAGGCATCGATACCGCTGGCCATTCCCCTGATCTTATTTTCCAGCGATGTACGGGCCTGGTTATCCCAGAGCCGCCCCACGGTGGTCTCCTTTATTTGCGCGCTGATCGCGGTGTGCACCGTCTCTTATCTGACAGCCCTGGGGATGGGTCACACCGTCGACGATCCGGCGACCACGGCGGGAATGCTGGTCGGCGTCTACAGCGGTGGAACCCCCAATCTGATGAGCATCGGCATGGCCCTGGAGGCCACCGAGGAGCTGTTCGTATTGCTCAATGCCTCGGACGTCATCGTCGGCGGGCTCTATTTGCTATTTCTGCTCAGTGTCGGCAAGCCCCTGTTGTCGAAGCTATACAGTCCCTATGACGGCCCGATTACTCAGCCGCAGGCGGTGGAGGGAGAAGCACGACTCGACCTGCGGGCGGCGGCCCCCCACATGGCTGTGGGCTTTTTGTTGAGTGTGGTCATCGTCGTCCTCAGCGCCGGTGCCACCTTTGGGGCGGTGGGCCACCTGGCGATTGCCGGGGTCTTTTTGGGGCTGACGACCGGCGGCATTGCCGCCTCCCTGGTACCCCGGGTGCGCCAGTTGCGCGGCAGCTACGAGTTGGGCAACTATTTCATTCTGGTGTTCTGCGTCGCCATGGGCGCCCGCACCGACTTTTCGGATCTGCTCTCGGCGGGTTCGTCGATCTTCGTCTTCACCGTGGTGGTGATGTTCGGCGCGATCACCCTGCATTTTGTGCTCGCAAAATTGGCCCGTATCGACGTGGACACCTTGATCATCACCTCCACTGCTGCCGTCTACGGCCCGGCCTTCGTGGCCCCCATCGCCGAGGCCATCGACAACCGCCAGGTCATCCTGGCGGGGCTCACCGCGGGGCTTATGGGCTATGCCGTGGGCAATTATATGGGGCTGGGATTGGCTTATCTGGTGGGGTGATGGAGAACGAGGAAAGGCAACAGGCCAATGAAGGGGGCTTGATCGAGACCGAGGACCGGCTGCAGAAGATGGCCAAGTCCGGTCATGACTGGTGATCGGGGACCAGTTCCAATAATTCACGCGCTTTGTCGGCGCGATTATTGTCTCCGTTGGCCGCGCAGACCTGGACGATGTCTTCAAGAACCATCTCGAAGTCCGGGGCGAGAATACTCCCGGAGGCCATCGGCTCGTGCAGCATGGAGACCAGTTTATCGAATGAGGTGGTGTCGCGGCGGTGGGCGGCGACGGCGAGCAGTCCCAGCTCGGCGAGTGGTCTGGCGAAATGCGCGGCGTTCGTGTCTTCGATTTCTTGTTTGAATTGCACAAAACGCAGTTCGGCGCGGTCGATGTCGCCAATGTCGAGTTCGCAGAGGCCGAGGAGGGCAATCGAGGATTGGGCCACCGTATAATGTCCGGCCATCTGCCCCAGGTGTCGAGCCTGTTCGTAGTGCTGCATGGCCACGTTAGCAGAACCACTGATCCGGGCGTAATCGCCGAGTATCCATTTTGCGATTGCCTTGCCACTGCGGCAACCGAGTGCATCGAAGCGCTCGAAGACTTCCTGGGCCTGCTTTTTTCCCTCGTCAGTGTCCCGATGGGCCCTGGCGTTGGAAATTCCGCATAGGCACCAGGTGGCTTCCAGGTGTAAATCGGCAGATTCGGCGGTCTCAAATCCTTGGATGTAGCTACGGACAGCGTCTTCGAATTGGTTCATGCGCAGGTAGGTCCATCCCAGTCCATCGAGTGTACGAGCGACACCACGGAGGTCGCCCACGCTTTCAAAAAGCTGGCGGGCTTTGCGGTAGTGTGCGAGGCTCTGATGTGTATGGCCGAGGTGCGCTTCCAAGTTCCCCGTCGCACGATGAACCTCAGCACGCAGCTCGTCTGGAAAGGTTTCGATTTTCCGGTGCAGCCTGTCGAGAAGATGTTGGGCTTCGTCGATCTCGCCCACGAAGCGATGGGCTTCACTGCGGGGGACCAGCAGACGCATCCGCTCCGGATGATCGTCGCTATAATTGAGATCATCGAAGACCTGCTCGATCACGGAGAGCAGCGATTGGGCTTGTAGGTAGGCGCTGTGTTGCATGCGCGTTTCGACCGCTTGCCACAGCAGCGGGATGGCCTCCCGGAGCTTGTCTGCGGCGAGGAGGTGACGGGCGCGTCGTTCGTCGAGGCAGGTGCCATTATGGCCGGCGGAATCGATCACCGAGGCGATGGCAGTATGAATCGCTGCCCAGCGATCATGAGTGCGGCTAATGGTTTCCAGAACATCGCAGTAATTCCGCAGGCGAAATCGCCATCCCTGCATGTGAGGTACCGCCAACCCCTGAACCATGAAATGGGTGAGCAGGTCGTCGTCGATGGAGATGTCGATAGCCCCACAGACGGCTTCCCACTCCTGGCGATCGACGTCGGTACCCAGGGCGGCCGCCGTCTCCATCGCCAGCCGGGCGCGCAGGGGATCATCGACGCCGTTGGCGATCTCGTCAATTCGCTGCGTCAACAGCATATCCAGATCGGTGGGCAGTGTTTCCCCTTCGGCTAAAACATAGCCCGTCGGTGTATCCTGGAGTACGTCTCGACTGATCCAATTATCGATGATTTGAATTGCAAAAAAGGGATTGCCAGCGGTGACGTCCTTGACCTGTCGCACCAGTGAATCTTCGAGTCCGAGCAGAGATTCGATGAGGCGTTGTTGTACGGCATCGTCCATCGGTTCGAGATCGATGACCGTCGAGGCGTCATGCTCGCTCAAGAACGTCAAGAACTCGTTTTCCACCAGGCGTTCATGGAGTGAGTCGGGGCGCAATGTGGCGACCACCAATGCTGGCAGGGGCCGTTCATCGCGATGGAGCAATAGATGACGGGCAAAGCCGAGGCTGTCCTGTGCCCACTGGCCATCGTCGATACCGAGGACGACCGGTCGATCGCGGGCGATGCGTCGCAACATTTGCTCGGCGACCAGATAACGCTCCAACGGTGATTCGAGCTGGACCATGGGAATGCCGTCATCGGCGGTGTCCTCGCCGCGGGGCTTCATCCACTCCACGACGGCCGCCAGGTGCTCCGAATCCGGGGCCTCGACGCCGAAGAAGCTTGCATAGGTGGTACGCAGTCGGTTCATCAGGTCCTGGCGCGTGAGCCCAGTAGCACCGAGATAGGACTGGAAACTGCGTGGTAACCCGTCGGAGGGACTCATGATTGGGCTGTGGGAGACCGATAGCGACGAGACAACGCCTAATTCGTGAGCTCGGGTGGCGAGCCAGTTCATCAACCGGCTCTTTCCCAACCCCGCTGATCCGCGGATCAACACGAATCGGGTTCTGCCTTCAGTGCAGACGGTGCGAAGTTGTTCCCAGATACGGTCGCGGGCTTGTCGTCGGCCGACGTAGGGCGGCTGGCGGACGCCGAAGATACCCTTGCCGGTGCCCGGGATGTTGCGAGGCCGGTGAGCACCAGTGCTCTGCTCCCAGGACGCGGGAGCCGCGGCGATGCGTGCTGGCTTATAATGAGTGTCTGGTGCCGACACCGGATTTTCAATGGCATGATCGCCTTCCAGGGTCGAGCGAAGAGATTCTTCATCGAGCAAAAGGGTTTGTGTTGGCATCGATTCGCGAAGAGCTTCGAAGGTGGGCGGCTTTTCAATGATTGTGTCCGCTAACTCCAGGACTTCGTCCGCGATTTCTTCGCTACCATCGCCGGTGCGGGCGGTGGCAGCTACGACAGTGGGAGGTGTCGGGGCGCCGAGTCGAAGTAGATCGGCGGCGGCATCGGCGGCGCGGCGATAGCGCTGACCGATCTCTTTGGCGAGCAGGCGGCGCAGCCAGTTCTCGAAGCCCGGCGGCACGGCGATGACGGGATGCAGTGCGGGCACTGGCTCGGAGATGTGTTGAATCCCGATGGCCATCGGGGAGGAAGCGTCAAATAGTGGCTTACCGGCGGCCATGGAGTAGGCCATCGCCCCCAATGAATACAGATCGGTCCAGGGGCCGAAGTTGCGCCACTCACCATGAAATTGCTCGGGAGCCATAAAGAGCGGGGTGCCTGCAAAAGCGGAGTCCACGTCGCCCGTGTGTTCATTGATACGGGGGTCTCGCATGTGGGCGAGACCAAAGTCGGTGAGCACCCAATCTTGTGGACGGTCTGGCTGATTGTCTGAATCGTGAGACGTTATTTCCGGCTGCACCGACAGGTCGGGACGTACTAATACGTTGGCCGGTTTCAAATCCCGATGGACAAGTCCACGGGCGTGGGCATGGGCCAGAGCATCGAGCAGTTGGACCAATAGCCGCTGGAAGGCGGGCCAGGATTCCGTTGCAGAATGGGCTTCCAGGGAGCCCCCGGCGGCGAACTCCATTGCGAGCCATAGGGCACCGGATTGCAGCTCGGGATAGGTGCGCGCGGCCTTGTCGGAGACGACGCCGTAGTCGAAGACCTGAACAATGCCGGGATGATCGAGTCGGGCGATGGAGCGCACCTCTCGGTGAAATCCCTCGACGTAGACGCGATCCGTCGCTAGATCACCACGCAATACCTTGATGGCCACTGGTTGGCCCGTATTTACGTGGCGTCCCTGCCAGACAGTACCCATTCCCCCCTGGCCGATGCGGTGGCTTACGTTGAAGGTACCAAGCATGGGAGATCGGGGATGCGGGAATTCGATGGCGCACGGATTGCGGAGCACTGTACTTTGGTGACCGGCGGTGAAGCAATCATCAACAGAGACTCACCAACTGCGGGCCTGTGTCGGTTCGGCGACCTCATCGGTTGGTTCCTCCTCGATTTCGACACTCGATGTAGCGGGTTCATTCTCGCAAATGCTCTCCCTCGCCACAGCGTCTTCCAGGGCGACGACGTCGTCGTGAATATCCCGAATCCACTCCACCAGCCACACCGTGTTGTCTATTGTGTGGAGTGAATCCACGGTGAGATAGCCGTCGCAGAGGGAGATATGGTGATAGGCGTTGTCCAGCTGGCTGAGTACGTCTCTTGCTCGGGGAGTATTGAGCAAATCAATGGCCTGGTCTCTCGATGTGCTACCGATCTCAAAATGTTGCACCAGATCGGAAATATCGGGGCTAAAAAAGGATTTCGAAATATCGCCGGGAGCGTCGACGATTGCGTCGGGAGAATGCGGTGTTTGAAGATCGAGCCCTTTCCACAACTCATGGTGAAGGGCGACGCGTATCACGGTGTGGTGACGCTTGTTGCGCCCTGCTCCATCGGACATGCGTTCCCAGACCTTGGTTTCTCTTTCCCGATAGGTTCCAGTGAGTGTCATCGATGCCGGTGTCCATCCGTGCTGGCATTCAAGTTCAAGCTGGTGGGCCGCTTTGCTCCAATGCCTGCGCCGGGCGAATGATTGATACGATATGTAGGCCGCCGGCGCGACGGCAGATAAGACTAAGAGTAGTAGGATGACCTCGATCATCGTCCCTCCAACTATCGATCTTTACGTTCTGGTGGATGTGAGTCCGAACAGCATAGCAGCAATTTGAGTTCAGACCACCCAAGCGGGGGGCAGGGAGAGTCGCTGCTTCCTCGGTGAGGATGAATGCGTGATGCTCCAGATCGAAATGCTAACTCATTCTATCAATCGCAAGACCCGTCGCGCATGGATAGCGAAAAAATTTAGATCCATTTTGAAACCCCATCGTTGAAAGCCAAACGGACCATTTGTGTTCGCGAAAATCATTGTCTCTCACCGATGGAGTTGGTCATGGAGAAGCGCAAATCTGAGTTGCCCTATATCGTTCGACTCTTGCTTTTTATCGCCGCTGTTGTGGCGGTGGCAATAGTGGCGTACGCGCCGGCAGTGGCCGCCGACGAACTTCCGCCGCATATGGTGGAGATGGACGTGGCGCTGTCTCATCAAAAGGTACTGATCGGGAAGTCGCAGGAGATCTACGCCACCATCGATCTCGAGGCCCAACAGGCGGAGTTTGAGCAGAGACCGCCCATGAATCTGGCCGTCGTCATCGACAAATCGGGATCGATGCGCGGCGAGCGCATCCGACAGGCCCGACGGGCGGCTCTTCACGTCGTCGATTCACTGACGGAACAAGATCGGTTGGCGCTGATTACCTACGGATCGGGCCACACCGTGGAGTTCGACTCCACAGCGATCGACGAACAGACGCAGAAACAGATGCGGAACACGATCCGAAATATCGACGCCCGCGGCGCGACCAACCTATCGGCGGGATACAAAGCCGGTGCAGCAGCCGTTCGAAAACACCACGAACCAGACGCCATCAATCGCGTGCTTTTGCTCTCCGACGGAAGAGCCAATCGAGGTATCACCGACCCCAATCAGTTGCGTTCGTTGAGCCGGCAGGCATTCGACGACGGGATTTCAACGAGTACCATCGGATTTGGTCTCGACTACAATGAGCAGGTGATGACGGGGATGGCCGTAGAGGGCGCGGGAAATTATTATTTCGCCGATGACAATGACGATCTGCAGGCGCTCGTCGGCGGCGAAATGACGGGGCTCTCCGCCACGGTGGCCAATCGGATCGAGGTGCTCCTCGACCCCGGGCCGGGCGTGGAAGTAGCGGAAGTATTGGGGTTTAACCATCGGTTTCTCGACGGAAAGGCCGTGGTGTCCCTGTCGGAATTGGGCGCCGGCCAGGCGCGAAGTATCGTCGTCCGTCTTCAGGCCGTGCCCCGACAACCGGAGACGATGGACGTGTTGACCGTGCGCGCAAATTACCGCGATGCCGTCAACGACCGTCACCGTTTTCGCCGCCAGCACCTTCGAGCCGGGGTCACCGAGGTGGCCTCGGAGGTCGATGCCCATGTGGACCGCGATGTGTTGGCCCGCGCCGAAGAGGTCCTTTTGGCACGGGCGATGGACGAGGCAATGGAGGCCTATTCCTCGGGCAATGGCGCCGAGGCGCGTGCGGTTCTGGATCGAGAAGCGAGTCGGTCTCGCCAGGTTCAGGACAAACATGGAATCGAAAGCGACAAACTCGAGGAGATGGAGGGTGCATTTGACCGCGTCGGGCGCACGGTAGAAGCCCAGCCGGCGTCTTCTGCTGCCGGACAGCGGATGCGAAAAGAGGCCAGCGAAGAATCCTTCGGGATCCAGATGTCCCGCTGATTGCATGCCTTTTGTTTTCCTCGCCGTCCGGCGGACAGTTTGAGTCCGTCGGACGGCTTTTGACATTCCCACGCCACGATCAGGTCGGAAGGTTCTGTTGTAGGGGTACTACATAAATGCCAACCCAAGCCCAAATTGAAGCCAATAGGCCTCGATGTCGAAGCTGTCGGAGAAAAATCCGTGGGTGGAGGTGAAAAACGTCATCGGTAGCCGGAAGGAGAGCGACAATTCCAGGGGGATTTTGACCCATCCCTCGGGGAGAACGGCCAGTCCTGCCGAGGGGGTAAGGCCGGACATAAAGGACAGGCTATCACCGATGCCACGGAATCCGACAAAGCTGCCGAGGCCGCCCTCGGTGAGGACTCGCGCCGACCATCGATAATGAAAGTTATAGGAAAACTCGCCCAATATGCGGCTGTTTTCGCCGACGCCATTGGTGGCCGAGAGTGCTGTGCGGTAGCTGGTCAACCAGCGGGCGAAGTAGTCGAATTCGGATAATATGGTCAGTTGTAACCCGTATTGGGATTTTGAGCCTCCGACGTCGAAGGCCACCGTCGTCAGCAGGGATTCGTAGGCAAAAGGGGGAGGCGGAACGGGAAGATTTCCCGCGTGCAGTCCCGTGGTGTTTGAGAGGGTGCGCGGTGGAAGAGAACCCGCAGAGGTAACCGGTATCAGCGGGAGGAGATCGCAGACTGTCGATTCCAATTCGCTGCGGGCGCAGCGCTGAGGCTCGACGGGTTCAAAGAGCATGCCGCCGACGGCCCAGTCGACCAGGCTTGCGGTGCCGGTGGCGACGAGTAGACCGCGCTGGTGACGCAGCAGGCAGGCAGTGAGCATTTCCGGAGACGGCGGAGAATTATCAAAACTCTTCCAGTCGCAAGAATCGGGTTCGACGTGGTGGTTGCCGAGCAAAAATTTGTCGCCGTAGGCCACGAAGGGAAAGTCTCCGGCCCGAGTGCGAAAAACGGCGCTAACTCCCTCCTCATTGTCGTAGTTGTGATCGTGGCGGGCTTCGGCGAGTCCGCCGCGATTGCGGATGGTGCGGATATGTCCGCCGGCAAAGCCGTCCTGTAGATAATGAAGGCCACTGGCCTGAAAGATAAGACCCTTGAGGGACGCGACGACGGCGTCGAGATCGGCGATAATTCGCTGCGCTTCGTCGTCGGACAGCCGGGGTAGCACGCGGAGGTCGTCGATGAATGAGCGCACCGGTTCAGTGAGGGTTTCGTCGGCACTATCGTCCCATTGCACCAGGCGGAGTCGTGCGTATTCGGCGAGTGCGGCACAGCCGGTGATGGCGAGTTCATCGTCGTCCAGATTCTTCCAGTCCACATCGTCAAATTGCGGCAGTCCGCGCGCCAACCTCCGACTTTTGCGGCGGTCGATGGCGTAGGTGGCTCGGCAGCTTCGATCGGCGATGGCCACCGAAGCACTGTGAAATCCGAGCCATGTGTCAAAGGCTTCTTCGCCAAAATGGTGGTGATTTCTCAGCACCAGATCGAGGTAGTGAGGATTGGTCATGGTGAGGCGAGCTTCCGGATCTCCAGGTCCCTCATTGACCGGACTTCGCGCCATGGGACTGAGCCATTGGGAAGGTATCCTTCGGGGCTCGCCGGCCGAAAATATATCGCCGGTGACGGTGTTGACGTCATCCTCGACCTCTTTCCACGAGACCTGATCGGTGTTGGAACATCCCTTTCTTACGACGCTGCCGATAACCCCGCCGACACTGCCACCGGGATCAGCAAACCACCTCAGTGCATCCTGTAATAAGCCGGGCTCTTGAGCGCCGGAGAGGCCCTGGATCGGCCCGAAGCCGGCCAAATGGTCTCCGAGACCGGTGATGTCGCCGAGGGTCAGATGATGGCGGGAGCGCCTCCAGGGCGGGCGAGTCACGCGGTTTAGTTGAGCAGCAGCCGTTTTATCGCCGTCGGCGCAATACTCGCCGGGCGAGCGTTCGGGGCAGGCAATGGCCATCGCCAGGTAGCGAGTTCGAAGCGCCCGGTCGTCCGGTCGTTTTTCCAGCAACGCTGCAAGCTTCTGTTGGGCTTCCCAGCAGGCCCGGTCCGTCAGATAGCTATGCTCCAGATATTCAAACCCATGGGCGTCGTCGGTCCCCATGATTAGGAAGCCGATGGTAACGAGAATTGCGATGACAGAACGGATCATGGCTATCGAGTATCACCGCAGTCGATTTGCTTCAATCGTCAACATCGGAGCCGGTTCTTACCCGTAAAGAACGGGCTTCGAACTGGGGAGAGTCAATGAAAGAGCTTCCGTAGACTGCATTGTTGCGAAGCGATGTGCCGGCGCTTATACATCTGCAACAGCTATCGATTTGTCGACCCCTTGCGCCGCTATGGTGTAGTATCGATGTCCTCCGACTCAAGAATTGTTCACGTTGATGATGACTTGCTCGACGAAGTGTCGACGACCATCAAGTGCGACGACGGCGAACTGATCATCACCGTCGAGGGACAGGGTAAACCGCGACTGCCCAATGGCTTCATCATGGGACTCGTCGTGCTCGGGGCGTCGGCATTTATCTGTCCGGGAGTCTTTGTCGTTGTCGTGATCCTTCTCCCGATCGCTCTGGTTGTGGCAGCCGGCATTTATTTTTTCGCTCCCCAACTTCTGAAACATCCCGTCGGCACCCAGCAGCTCGTGTTGGCCGCCGATGAGCTGCGACTGATTGAGTATTGCTCCCGTACATTCGATGGAGAGGAAAAGGATATCGACGAGACATCGATCGATGTTCAGGACCTGAACGTGGTGGAGCTGGTCCTGAGTCCCGACGACGGGGCCGCCGGGGGAATTCGAATTCATCGCGAAGGCGACGAAACGGTGGTGTTTGGCACTCCACTGGTCACGGAATCAGGCGAAGCACGAGGCGTCGGGGAGCACCGCGTTTTGGAAGAGCTCGTCGCCGTCATCGAATCCCATTTGCAAAAACGAAGGGAATGAGCGTCAGTGGTGGCACCGGGTTGTTAGACAGGCTTGGCCCAATGTAATCTTCGAAACTGATATTTTTTTGTCCGTGCGTGAGATTGGATTCGCAGCTGGTACGCGACGAGGTTACGGTTTGTGGCAGCGATTACCGACCATGTTCGTGTTCATAGTAATGTTACCGCTATTCAGCGCGGCGTGGTCATGTGGGCCGCCGACGAAGTCCGGTGATACCTGTTGTTTCGAGGCCATCGCGGTCGATGAAGGTCATGGTGGTTGGGCCGGCTCTGGAATCAGTTGTGGGATCGACGAGCACAGAACACTTCACTGCTGGGGAGGCTATGACGAAGAACAGGTTCGAGCCTGGTCTTCGGAGACCATCCGTGCGGTGGCCTTTACCCTTGTTACCATCAGCGACGATATGTGCGTGCTGACATCGGCCGGCAAGATCGACTGTCGGCGAGGTGGATGGTCTCAATTCGAAGGGAGAGCCATTGAATTGGCTGGCGATTGTGCGCTCGACCCGGAGGGGGAAGTGATTTGTAACGACACCATTGGCATTGATCACGACGCGCTACCGGAGGGGGAGATGATTGCATTGGATAATCTGTGTGCGATCGACGTCGACGGGCAACTTCAGTGCTGGGGAGGCCACGAGAACGTCCCGGACGGACAATTCGAATACCTCTCCACCAGGCGCTCACGTGGTTGCGCCATCGATGTGGGAGGAGAGCTGCAGTGTTGGGGAGGAGTCAGTACACCGGCAGGCATTTACGACGATGTATCGGTCGCCTTCGGCTATACCTGTGCGGTAGAGCGCACCTCGGGAAGCCTGGAATGCTGGGGGGACAGAGAGTTGGCATTTGGTCAAGACCAGCCTCCGGACGGTAGTTTTCAGCAAGTCAGCGCCGGTCGAAACCACGCCTGTGCCATCGATCGCGAGGGATATGTTCATTGCTGGGGCAAGAACGCCGCCGGCGAGGTGCAGCCACCCTGAGTTCGTCGCTTTTGCTGCCTGTTGAAACGTCGCATCCCGTCGGATAGCGCAGCGTATGAGGTCGCCACGGAGGTAATCACCATGTGCAAACCGATCATTCAACTATTCATGGCCGTCGCTTTCGTCTCCGTGCTCTTGGGCGGTCAAGCGTCGGCTGCCGAGAACTCGGGGCAACTCCGGGGGACGACGGTGTCGGCCCAGATCGGATGGACGGCGGGGATTACCGTTGTGCCAGTCGGCGTCGGTACGGTGTTGACGTCGTATGGTTTCGCCGGCCCCAGCACGAATTTCGCCGGTGGATTCTTCTACGCGCTGATCGGGGCGACGGGAATAGGTGTGATGACGGTGGCGGCGACGATCCCGACGTCGGTGACCAACCTGGTAGCCCGTGGGGACATCGAAAAGACCTATCTGCCCGGCCCATTGATCGGCTCGGTCTTGGGTGGAATCGCCGGAATCTACGGGGCTCGGGCCCTCAGCGATAATCTGTGGCGGACACCTCGCCTTGACTGGAAACAACAGCGGTGGCGCACAGGATTCGTGATCGGATTACCGATTACTGTGGGGCTGACGGCCGGGGGGGTGGTCGGTTACGTGCTGGAGCACAGATTACGGGGCAACCAGGCGGTAGATGCCGAGTCGACGGCGGCCCGACGAAGGACGGTTGAACCCGTCCTCGGAATCCCGGCACGGGCCGATGATTCCGGGTGGACGCTGGGGGCCAGCGTTCGGTTTTGACCTGTCCAAAACCCTCACTTATTTTTTCACGTGATCAGCCGGAGAGCAGTGAATAATTAGAATTAGGGGAGACTGTCTGGCTTGGTGATTTCGTTCGGCCGTGATCGGCGAAAGGGATGCAGGTGTTGGTCGATGATTCCGTCCGGGACCGGTTCTCCAAAGACCCCGTAGTTCTCGGGCCACCTTTCGGGCGGAATCTTGTAGGTGCCGAAGATCAT
>SKPJ01000198.1 GCA_007119595.1 Myxococcales bacterium | reverse complement strand
TGAACTCCGATCCAAACGACAGTGACGAATTCGGTGCCATCGCCGATCTGCTCGACGATCCGCGTACCAGCGATCCCAAACCCTCGAGCGAGGGAGGCCAGCACTCGGGAGAGACATCGGGTGGACGAAACGAGGAGCACGTCGGAGAGCACAAATACGACACCTCCCAGTGGAGTCCGGCAGTCGGAAATATGCGCGTCGACTACGCCATCCCCTCCTCCAATATAAGCGTGGAGGACTCGCAGGTGTTCTGGCCCGCGCCAGGCGAACTCCATGCCGATCTCGTCACCGCCACCGATCATCGCCTGGTGTGGGTCGATATCACGTTGGGCGATGATTGATCCTCGAGCGGTCCCAAAAACCATCCCGTCCGGTGTGTGACGAAGTGAGTTTGTCAGTAAAAGGAGTGCTTTGTACGCTCTTTTTTGGGAGCTGAGTATGTACCTTGTTCATATTCAACCGGAAGGTCCTGTAAAGTGGAGACGTACGAGCTTCAAATGGCAATGACAGAAAGAGGTAATCAAATGACGATCAAGCATCGGTATCTATGGGGCAGTGCTGTGTTTCAGGTCTTGGTTGCCTTGGTATTCGTCGGCCTCTTGGGTGCGGGGTGTACGGGAGAGGTGA
Organism: Myxococcales bacterium; assembly: GCA_007119595.1. Classification (GTDB taxonomy): domain Bacteria; phylum Myxococcota_A; class Bradymonadia; order Bradymonadales; family Bradymonadaceae; genus SLJM01. The sequence continues at coordinate 6,413 of SKPJ01000198.1, read as the reverse complement.
CAGTTGAAGATAACGCCAACGTCGATTCGGCCCAGGAAAACGACACCACTGCCGACGCCGCCGGGGGAACCGTCAACGATGTCACGGATCGCACCGGGGATGCCTCCGCCGGGGGAGAGGATGTCGGTGAGACCGAGGGACAAGATGTTCTCGATCCCGTTGGAGAGGATGCAACCGACACCGGCAGTGATGACGATCAGGACGTCTCTGAAGATCCCATCGATGAGGTGGAGGTTCTGGTCATGTTTCTGGACACCAATTTCGAGCTGACGACCCCGGTCGATATTCAGCTCAATGGGGATTGGTATGAGTACGAGGGGCTCGATATCTCCGACCCTATATGGGATGCGAGTCTCCATGACTCTCGCGGGCATATCGTCACCCTCGATGGGCCGCTGACCGATCTCAAATTCAATCCCGACCAACTGACCGTCGACGGGCTCAACAATCACGGCTTCGGACATTTCTACTTTCGGGTCCAGAAGCGTCATCCCGATACGGATCTCACCGGTATTGAGAATAATCCGGGCAGCCTCCATCACTGGGATACCGGTTATGATGGCTATGATACGATCTGGGCTCGAAACGGATTCGACGATACCTTCCAGCCCGATCCCCACTTTTACGAGCAGCAATTCGTCGACGAGCTATCCGATTCCGGCAAAGTGGTGATCTATATCGGAGGCCATGGCCGGGATCATCCAAGTTTTGGTCCCAATGAGCATCCCGAAGCCGATGATGCCTCCGAAGAACCCGAGGAGCCCGAAGAGCCTGAAGAGCCCGTCGATCCGGCCGATGCCGTAGACGTTCTGGTGATGTTCTTGGATACCAATTATGAATTTACCAATCCCGTCGATATTCGATTGAATGGCACCTGGTATGAGTACTATGGAAAGACCATCGATGATCCGATCTGGGAGAGCAGTCTCCACAACGCTCGTGGCCATGTGCTCACCATCGATGGGCCCTTGACCCACATCGAATTTGACACCGACCAGATTCAGATCGAAGGCCTGAATAATCACGGGTTTGGCGCCTTTAACTACAAGATCTTAAAGCGCGACGCCGCCGCCGATTTGACGAATCTCAACACCGAGCCGGGGAATATCGATTATTGGGCCCATCACTACACCGGAATTCTGTTGTTTCGGCATGGATTCAACGGAACTTTCGCGCCGGATCCCAACTTTTATATCTATGATGTGCCACCTCATTGGTCGGACAATCAAAAGATGGTCATTCACATCGGTGGCCACGGCCGCCACCATCCCGCCTTTGAGCCCGACGAACATCCCGAATGACGGTGTCATGACTCTCTGAGGACTCGGTACCAATACCAAGACGAGTCCTTGCCAAGGGCTCTCGCTACGTGACGCATACACGAAAGCTCAAAAAGGCGCCGCCGAGACCGTGCGGCGCAACGGGGGACAATCTGAATTTTTTGGGTGAGAAACGTGCGCAGGTGTTGTGGCAAGTGCCAACCCCGTCCCAGAAGAATCTGACGCGGCCCCACGCTTTCTGCGAGGTGCGTCATACCCGTTGGTAGCGGGGGCGCCATGCCATTATTGAATTGCGCCATCGCTCTTGGATGGACGAGGAGGTCGTCAGGGTGCCGAAGAGCTACCAGGTGTCCGCATGTGAGTCCGATGCTCCCGACCTGTCATTGCGGAACGTGGCATGGGTTCAGCAGCGTCGATGCTTGATTGAAAATTCTGGATCGCGAAGAATAGCGGCCAACAGCCATTGAAGTAGATTTTAGATGAAGGGCGTAATCGCTGATCCTTGTCGTGGCGTGACCGGTCATAAAGAGAAAGAGTTATCGTGGCAGTATTATTGATTATTTTGCTTCCGCTCGTGGGGATATTTCTTCCTCTGGTGCTGGAGCGCTATGGCCGCCTGGCGGCGACACTGGGGGCGGGAATTCCGACGCTGGTCGCTTTTGGCCTGCTGATGAGTGTTGGGCCCTCGGTGCTGGCCGGCGAGGTTCTGGTACTCAGCAAGCCCTGGGTGCCGGCGCTGGGATTGAGCGTCGGACTTCGCGTCGACGGTCTCGGGTTTCTCTTTGCGTTGCTGATTCTGGGGATCGGTCTTCTCGTCATTCAGTATGCGTACTACTATCTGAGCGAGGAGGACCCGATCGGGCGGTTCTTTTCGTATCTCTTGCTTTTTATGGGGGCGATGCTGGGCGTCGTGCTCTCCGAGAATGTGCTTTTGATGGCGCTTTTCTGGGAGGTGACCAGCCTGAGCTCCTTCTTGCTGATCGGGTACTGGAGCGAGAAGGCGGCGGCTCGCCAGGGTGCGCGGATGGCGCTGACGATCACCGGGCTCGGTGGGTTGAGCCTCTTCGCCGGATTGGTGATCCTGGGGCAGATTGTCGGCAGCTACGAGCTGACTGAGATCCTGGCCTCCGGGGAGCTTATTGTCGGCCACGACTGGTATCTGCCGATGTTGATCCTGGTGCTCGTGGGGGCCTTTACGAAGTCCGCTCAATTCCCCTTTCATTTCTGGTTGCCGAACGCCATGACGGCGCCGACTCCGGTGAGCGCCTACTTGCACTCGGCGACGATGGTCAAGGCCGGGGTCTTTCTGCTGGCGCGGCTCCATCCGGCCCTCTCGGGAGGCGACGCATGGTTTTATCTCGTCGGCGGTGTGGGAATTGCGACGATGTGTTTTGCCGCTTATGTGGCGTTTTTTCGCCACGATCTAAAAGGGCTACTGGCGTATTCGACGATCAGTCACCTCGGGCTGATCACGGCGCTGTTTGGATTCGGGACCGCCGGTGCCGCAGTGGTCGGTGTCTTTCACATCATGAACCACGCGGCGTTTAAGGCGTCGTTGTTTATGACCGCCGGGATCATCGATCATGAGACGGGCAGTCGAGATATCCGGGTTCTCGGGAATCTGCGCAAAGTGATGCCCTATACAATGGTGTTGGCTCTTTTAGGGTCGGCGGCGATGGCCGGGATTCCCTTCTTTAATGGGTTTTTGAGCAAAGAACTATTCTTGAAGGAGACCCTGACGCTTTCGATGTTGGCGGAGATGCCCTGGTTAGTACCGGTGATTGCCACGGCGGGCGCCGTCTTCAGTATGGCCTATTCGGTGCGCTTGGTTCACGGGGTGTTCTTTGAGCAAGGGCGGGGAGAGACGCCCAAGGTAGGCCACGACCCTTCGGTGGGGATGCTGTTGCCCGTGGCGGTCCTCGTCGCCATCTGCGTAGTCGTGGGTGTCGTCCCAGATTGGTCGGCCGGGCCGCTTTTGGCCGCGGCATCACAGAGTGTGGTCGGTGCAGAACTGCCCTCGTATAGCCTGTCTCTGTGGCATGGATTTACGATGGAGCTCTTGATGAGCGGCATCGCCATTGTGGGCGGCATTTTCGTTTACACTCAGCGAGCCAGGCTCTACACCCTGGCCGAGCGCATCTGGCCGGCCTTGACCGGGAAGGCGGTCTTCGAAAAGACCGTGGAGCTCGTCGCAAGCGCCGCAACACGTCTGACTGGCATGTTAGAAAACGGCTCCCTGCAGAGATACCTGATGTTGCTCGTGGTGATGGCCGTGGCCGCCGGAGCGCTCCCCTTTATCCAATATGGCTTCGTGACGGGACCGCAGGAGCTCACACCGGCCAACCCGGTGGCCATCGCGGTCTGGGCGCTTTTGATCGTGGCGACCCTGGCGACCGCAATCACCCATCATCGACGCATCACAGCAATCATCTGTCTGAGCGTGGTCGGGCTGATCATTTCCATCATCTTCGTGTACCTGTCGGCCCCCGATCTGGCGTTGACTCAGCTCTCCGTGGAGGTGGTCACGATCTTGCTCTTGTTGCTTGCGCTCTTCGTGCTCCCCGAGGCTGCTCCAGTGGAGGGTTCGCGGCTACGGAAGTTAAGAGATGTCGGTCTGGCGACGTTAGGTGGCTTAGGCATGGGAGCGATCTCGTGGGCTGTGATGACTCGGCCCCAGGACAGTATTTCGGACTTCTATCTGGAGCACGCCACCTATCCGGTGGGAGGCGGCACCAATGTGGTAAACGTCACGTTGGTCGATTTTCGCGGCTTTGACACATTCGGCGAAGTGGCGGTGTTGATATTGGCCGCCTTCGGCATCTACACCATGCTGAGGTACACCCATCACACCTTTGTGGAGGGAGTGCCCCGCACGGCCGACGATCGTTATCCGGTGGTGCTCGTCAGTGCGTCGAGGCCGCTTTTAGCGTTGATATTGCTGATGGCGTTTTTCATCTTCCTCCGCGGCCACTATTTGCCGGGAGGAGGCTTTATCGGCGGTCTCGTCGCCTCCGTAGCGCTGATCTTGCAGTACCTGGCAAGTGGTATTGATTGGGCCAATGAGCGCATGCGCATGAACTTTCGTTTTGTCGCCGTCGTTGGGTTATTGATCGCAACACTGGCCGGCTCGATGGCCTTGTTGATGGACCTTCCCTTTCTCACGATGACCCTGTTGGACGTGGATATTCCACTTTTGGGCCAGTCCGATTTTGTAATGACCCTCCTGTTCGACCTGGGGATCTGTTTGGCCGTGGTGGGATCGACGATGACGATTCTCTCCGAGCTCAGCCATATGCAGGAAGACGCAGAACCCTTCGATAAAGCCGCACGCGCCGAGGAGTCCGATCCGTGGAAGCCCTGATCGCAAGCGCCATCGCCGTCCTCGGTGGGAGTGGGATCTACCTGGTGCTCAGAGAGCGCACCTTTTCGGTGATCCTGGGCCTCGCGCTGCTCGCCATCGCGGTCAACCTATTCTTGCTCTCTATGGGACGCGTCGCCCCCGGTCAGGCGCCGGTGATCGAGGAGGGGTTGGAGCTTGCTGCCTATGTCGATCCACTGCCGCAGGCCGTCGTATTGACGGCGATTGTGATCGGCTTTGCCATGATGGCCTTCGTGGTGGTGCTCTCGATTAGCACTCATTTTGTGACTGGTACTGATCATGTCGACGGCGGTGTCGACGGCGGCGTCGATGGCGGCGTCGATGGCGGGGAGGACACACAGTGAACCACTGGATTACCTTTCCCATATTGATTCCCCTGATGGCGGCGATTGTGATCGAGCTCATCGGCCGGCGAAAGCTTGTGCTTCGCCGCGCGGCGGGCCTTACGGCTTCACTGGGCACCATCGCCGTCGGAGCGTGGATGGTCCTTCGCACCCACCAGGGCGAGATCTACACCTACTCCGTCGGAAATTGGGAGGCGCCATTTGGTGTGGTGCTGGTACTCGATGGACTCAGCGCATTATTGGTGGCCCTCACCGGGGTGGTGAGTCTCTTTTGCTTGCTCTATGCGATGAATCGCCACGACACCAAGGGGAAGTTCTTTCACTTCTTCATTCAATTACAGGTCGCCGGGATCTGTGGCGCCGTCCTCACCGGTGATCTCTTTAGCCTCTTTGTATTCTTCGAGATCATGTTGTTGTCCTCCTACAACCTGCTCGTCTACACGGGGGCGAAGAAGAGCCTCCGGGCGGGTATTCACTATGTGATCTTAAACCTCGCCGGGTCAGCTCTTTTTCTGGTGGGTGTCGGCACCCTCTACGGCGTGACGGGCACCTTGAATATGGCCGATATGGCGCTGCGCGTCAGCGAACTCGGCATGCAGGAGATGGCCCTCGTTCGAGCCGGTGGGATGCTCTTAATGGTCGTCTTTTTACTAAAAGCCGCCATTCTTCCCCTCTATCTTTGGTTACCCAACGTATATAGCTCGGCGATGGCCCCTGTGGCGGCGCTCTTCGCGATCCTGACGAAGGTCGGGGTATATGCAATTTTGCGGGTCTCGACCCTGATCTTTGGTCCCGAGGCGGGGGTGGCGGCCGACGCCATCGAGCCCTATTTGCTTCCGCTGGCCACGGTGACGCTATTGCTGGGGATGATCGGCGCACTGGGTAGCACCCACTTGAGAAAGATGATGGGCTATCTCATCGTCGCCTCACTGGGGACCATGCTCATGGCGATGGGCCTGTTCACGGTCGAGGGGATCGCGGCGGGGCTTTACTATCTGCCGCATAGCACGGTGGCGATGGCGATGTTCTTTTTGTTGGCTGATCTCATCAGTCGGCAGCGCGGTCCCGAGGACGATCGGCTCGTCGTGGCGCGGGAGCCGAAGCAGGTGGCAGTCCTGGGGTTGATCTTCTTTATCGGGGCCATCGCCGTGGCGGGTTTGCCGCCATTTTCGGGGTTTCTGGGCAAGATCTGGGTATTGCAGGCCTCACTTTCGACACCCCATGCGGTGGTGATCTGGGCGGTGATCTTATTGACCAGTCTCATGGCTCTGGTGGCGTTTAGCCGCGCCGGAACCCTGATCTTTTGGAAGGGAGAACAACCGGCCGATAAAGAGCAGCAAACGAGTGCCACGGCATACGAGATTCTCCCCGTGGTCGGTCTCTTGGCCTGTCTGGTGATCTACACCGTAT
>SKPJ01000441.1 GCA_007119595.1 Myxococcales bacterium | reverse complement strand
GCGGTATAGAAGACTTCCGGGATGGCGGCGGCTTCCGTCAGACCCACCGTCTCCGGTACGGGAAGCAATAGCGATGCAGGGCTGAGCACGTATTGTGCGTAACCGCCGCCGGCCAAAAGTGCGCACACAGGGTCGCCGGACGACCATTGGTCGACGCCTGGTCCGACGGCATCGATGACACCGGAGGCGTCGAGCCCCAAAATAGGGCTTGCGCCCTGCGGCGGGGGATAAAGGCCCTTTCGCTGCAAGAGATCGGCACGATTGCAAGAGGTGGCAGCCACTTTGATACGTACCTCGCCGGGGCCGGGTTGGGGGGTCTCGACGGTAGTCCACCGCAGCGATCGGTCGTCTTCAACCGTGATAGCTTTCATTGATAGGAACCCTGGGTAAATGGGAAATAATGTGATCCAATGATCGAAACCCTCGTCTCACCGGTGTCGGATTTCAACCCGCGGGTGTTTTTGGTTCTCCGATTGGGTCGACGGGCATCGTGTTGAGTTCGAATCGGTGGTTATTACAACTTGCTGTGGTACAGGTTCGTGACGATAAGATTGTACACTTCAATGTGCGCGACAACTCTCGTAAAGGCATCATGAAAGTCATCATCACCCATCAAAACGCAGATTTCGACGGACTGGCCTCCATGCTGGGAGTGCGAAAGTTGTGGCCCGATCATCATATTGTCCTCAGCAGTGCAGTGAGTCCGCCGGTGCAAAAATACCTGGCGCTCCACAAAGATTGGTTGACGGTTCAAACTCCCTCTCAAGTAAGTGATGAGGCGGTGACCGATGTGGTCATTGTGGATGCTCGGGATCGGAGGCGATTGTCGGATTTTTCGGGCTTTTTCGAGGGGGCGGAGTCGATCACGGTCTTCGATCATCATCCGGCGGGTCCCGATGACGTCGATGCAACGACAGAGATTGTGGAGCCCGTGGGAGCCTGTGCGACACTTTTATGTGAGCGCATCGAGATGCAGGAAATTAAATTGGAAGCGGAGGAAGCGACGTTGATGATGTTGGGGATTTATGCCGATACGGGCAATCTGTCATTTCCGTCGACAACGGTTCGCGATCTTCGGGCGGCAGCCTTTTTGCGTCAATCCGGGGCGTCGTTGCCGGTGGTGAATCGCTATCTTCAACAGGAGTATTCACCGGAACAACAACAATTGCTGGTGGCATTGATGAACGAAGTACAGATCATCAGCCGGCAGGGGTTGCAGATCGGGTGCGCGAGCTACGAGACACCGGTGTACGTCAAAGGTGCCTCCCAGGTGGTGGAGCGTGTATTGCAGTTGATGGGACTCGACGCCTGCTTTGCAGTGCTGCAGGTGGAGGGAAAGGATTCAGTGGCGCTCATCGGCCGAAGTGGGACCCGCCACGTCAATGCGGCGCATCTTGCGGAGCTGTGGGACGGAGGTGGACACCCGTCGGCGGCGGCGGCACGGACCAGCGATGCCAGCCGAGACGAGGTGATGCGTCGATTGATTCAGGAACTCGAAGAAGCTGTTCTGGAACCTCTCGAGGTCTCGGACGTGATGTCGACTCCGGTGCAGGTTGTTTCCCACGACACAAAGCTGGAACAGTTGCAGCCCATGCTGGAGAAGTGGGCGATATCCGGGGTGCCCGTGATGCGAGATCGAGAAGTGGTGGGTATCGTTTCCCTTCGCGACGTCGATGATGCGGCCCGCCGCGGCGATTGGTCGATTCCCGTTTCGGGATTCATGAGTCATGCCGTGGTTACGGTCGGTCCCGAGCAGTCACTCAATGAGGTGCTGGAATTGATGACGGACCGGGATATCGGGCGGCTTCCAGTAGTGGAGGGCGAGGAATTGCTGGGAATTGTGTCGCGTTCCGATATCTTGGCTCGGTTATACGGTTCGGATGCCGAACCGATGATGTAGTCGAGGGAGATGGGCGATCATTTTCCAGAAGGTCTTGCGAAGTAGTCGGCGCCTGCACTACCTTGCCACGTTGCTGTGGAGATAGAATTCTCCCGTCGAAATTTCTTTTTGCGGATCGAGGCTGAGAGATGGCTGCAAAGCGAAGAAGAAAATCAAAACGGGACGCCGCTCGTCGAAAGCGGGACCAGGAGAAGTCGAAAAAATTTGTGATGATCCTGGTAGGTGTCGGAGTGGTGATGCTCATCGCTTTCATCTTATTACGCATCTACGCCTAAACCAGTCGTACTCCGAAACGCGGAGTGTTGGCTTCGCCAGGACAGCGTCTGTGCGCTCGCTTTCCATCCAGGTAGCGCTGCTGGCTGTCGGTCGACCGAACGCACATCCATCTGTCGCGACTTTGCCAAATTCTCCGGTTTCCATGGTAATACTGGTTCCCACCACTAATTTCCGGGGTCGAGCATCAGTGGAAGCTGATCGTCTTTGGGGATACCGTCATTGATGAAGTCGTGGACCTCTTCGAGAAAGCGCCGGCGCTCCCGTCCCTGGCGAAAATCCCGGTCGGTGACGTCGATCTCAAGGACATTCATGTCGTATTTCTGGCGGGCCACCTGGGTGAAGGTTCCGTAATAGCTGTTGAGTCCGCGCAGAAATTCGTGGGTGATGCCGCTTTCTTCGCGTCGCCCCCGCTGGGCAATTCGGCGAAGCAATACATCGACATCCGGGGTGTGAAGTAAGATGACGCGGTCCGGTTGCCGGATCGTGCGGTTGAAGCGCTGAAAAAAGTCGAAATACAGATCCAGTTCGGGGTCAGTCATATGGCCGAGGCCGTGGAGGTATTTGGCGAAGACTTCGGGGTCCTCGATCAGGGTCCGGTCCTGGACACAAGCGGTGTGAAGCTGCGCGATGCGGGTATGATGTTGTACCCGGCGCAGCAAGAACTCCATTTGAAGGGTGAAACTCCACCGGGTCATGTCGGAGTAGTAATGCTGTAAAAAGCGGTTTTCGACCACCGGTTCGTGGAATAGCTCACATCCAAAATGGCGGGAGATAATCTTGGCGGCTGTGCTCTTTCCGGCGCCGATATTGCCAGCGAGGGCAACGAAACGATGAGGTGAGGAGTGCTGGGGCATGACGGCTCCAGGAGACGAAGGGGGATCAAGAGCGACGAAAATAAGGATTCGTTATCGTGCGGCAGTGTAGTGAAGGGCTGCGGTGATGCAACCTTCGAAGTTTCATCCTGACACTCTGATAGCACGGGTCCTGGCGGTGTGGGGATGTTGCTACATCACCGCCTCTGTGGCGCGTTCGATCGGGGGACGGGAAGTACCATGGCGTGGTGGCACCGCTCAGCCGGGATCGGTCGGCCCATCAGTGATATTGATGAGTTGATCGTCGCGCAATTGGAGGCGAAGATCGGCGGCGATATCCGGGAGGGCTTCGATGAGATTGCGAAGCAAATAGCTCTGCAAAAAGAAAGTTGTGCTGAATACCAGAAAGTGGAGCGTCTCGTCTCCCAGTCCGGGGACGAATTTGGCGATCGCCGAGTCGCTGGAGCGCCAGGGGCGAAGTCGATCGGTGATGGATTTCAAAAGCCGGCGTCGACGCGATGGCGATTGTGGTGTGAGCAATTGGTGGCCACGAGTCATCCCGGCGAGGCGGAGAAAACGCACCGGAATGGGGGACTGTTCAAAATAGTCGATCTTGTCTTTTGGTGGGCCGTCAGGGGGCGGAGCATCGCACTCGAGGGCGGCCAATTCCACGAGAAGGTCGAGGAGTCGGTTTCCCGCCCGGACTTTGAATCGAGCGAGGTTTTCCACACTCCACTTCGACGTGGTGGTGGATGCATCGAAGGGATTGATGGATTGAGACAGGTGGGCCAGGGCGTCGAGAAAGGCCGTATCGCGGAGCATCGGAGAGCGCAGAATAATTGCCGTGATCGTTTGGCGCGGGTGACGTTGTTCGAGCCAGTCGACAAATTCAAAGAGAAGCTCGGCGTTGGGGTCGGACTTAAATCCGCGCCGCAATGTCCATCCGGCGATATTGGCCAGGGAATGTTGAAGTGCTTCCACATGCTCCGGAGAGGATAGGAGGTCAAGGGCCTGCTCCAGCAGTTGGTCATTCAATTCCTGGATGCCGATACGGAGGATACGGCGCAGCTCTTTTTTGCCGCGCCGTGCCAATTGGCGCACCGAACCGACATCATCGCCGTGGTCGCGATCTTGGGAGGAGGGGATGAAATCTTCTGGCAAATCCTGTTCGTTCATGAGAAGCCGTACACGTGAAAGTAGGTGCAAAGGCCCGCTGATAAACCCTGAGTTCGTCGCCCGGCAGGAAGCGATTCTTGCCGAACCACGGTGTGTGTGTAGGGTTTGGCCCGGTCCATGCGTTCCCATTGGTGCGCAGTGATGGTTGACGTGGCCGCAGTGACGCGTCAAAACGTTGGTCGCAGAAAGTACAATCATTGGCACGAGATGAGTTGTCAACGGGGCCATAGGGGCTTCGGCAATGCAGTCTCGCCGACTTGTCTAGGATGGTTATTCATGGCGGAACAAGATGACGATGCAATGATGGAAGGTTCCATGGAAAATTCACAGGAACTGGCGCTGCTCCCGCTTCGCAACACGGTGCTCTTCCCGCAGGTGGTAGTCCCACTGGCCGTGGGTAGGCCGAAGAGCGTCAAATTGATCGAAGAAGCAGTTCAAGAGGAGACGCCGATCGCCGTGCTCACCCAAAAGGAGCCGGAGACCGACGATCCAACCACCAAAGATCTGTACCATGTGGGGACAGTGGCTCGGATTTTGAAGGTCGTCAAAATCGCCAATGATAATTACAGCGTAATTATTCAGGGCCAAAAGCGAATCCGCCTTGAGGAGATGGCGCAGGAGGAACCCTATTTTAAAGGGGCCTTCGAGATCATCGAACCGCCGCCGTCTCCCGTCGGGGAGGGGCAGGTGGAGATCGAAGCACTGTTTATGAATTTGAAGAGTACGGCCAAGCAGGTCGTCAAATTCATCCCTGAGATGCCCAAAGAGGCCTCACAAATGGTGGAAGGGGTCAACGACCCGGGCCAGTTATGTGATTTCGTAGCCGCCAATATGGACATCAGCACTGAGGAAAAACAAGAGATCTTGGAGACGGTGGAGTTAAAGGAACGGCTTACGACGGTCGTAACTTTGCTGGCACGACAACTGGAAGTGCTGCGCGTCAGTGACAAGATCCAAAGTCAGATCAAAGAGGAGATCGACAAGAATCAGCGAGAATATTATCTGCGTCAGCAGCTCAAGGCCATCAAAGAGCAGCTCGGTGAGATGGACGGAGAGGGCGGGGATCTCGACGATATCGCCCAGAAGCTCGACGAACAAGACCTTCCCGAGGAAGTCGAAGACGTGTGCCGAAAGCAGCTAAAGCGTCTGCGAATGATGCAGCCGGCGTCGAGCGAGTACGGAGTCACCCGCACCTACGTGGAGACCCTTCTCGATATCCCGTGGCGAGAGCAGACCCAGGACAAGCTCGACATCCACGAGGCGCGAAAGATTCTCGACGAGGACCACTATGACCTGGACAAGGTCAAAAAGCGTATCGTGGAGTATCTGGCGGTGCGAAAGCTGAAAAATGATATGAAGGGCCCGATTTTGTGCCTGGTCGGTCCTCCCGGTGTCGGCAAGACGAGCCTGGGGCGAAGTGTGGCGCGGGCCCTGGGCCGGGAATTCGTTCGCATCAGTCTGGGTGGAATCACCGACGAGTCCGAAATTCGAGGCCACCGCCGAACGTATGTCGGTGCCCTGCCGGGGCGGATTGTGCAGGGACTTCGAAAGGCGGGGACCAACAATCCGGTGTTTATGCTCGATGAAATCGACAAAATTGGACGTGATTTTCGAGGCGATCCGTCGGCGGCCCTGTTGGAGGTTCTCGATCCGGAGCAAAATAGCGAGTTCTCCGACCACTATCTGGAGATTCCCGTCGATTTGTCGAATGTCTTGTTTATCGCTACCGCAAATATGCTCGATCCGATCTCGGCGCCGCTGCGTGACCGAATGGATGTCATCGAGATTCCGGGCTATACAGCCCATGACAAACGCCATATCGCCCGCCAATACCTGATCCCCAAGTCCTTGGAATCCCACGGGATCACCGGCGATCATCTGAAATTGGAGGACAGTGCTCTCCACAAAATCATTCGAAACTACACCCGGGAAGCTGGCGTTCGAAATCTGGAACGGCGCATCGCCGAAATTGCTCGCGGGATCGCCGTCAAGGTGGCGGAGACGGTGGAAAGGTCGAAGGAAGAGCAAGAAGAGGAAGTCGAAGAGGTCAGTGTGACCGTCGACGGCGAGATGGTCTCGGAGTTTTTGGGACCCGAGAAATTTCAATATGAGGTGGCTCAGCGAACCTCATACCCCGGTGTGGCGACCGGATTGGCGTGGACGGCAGCGGGCGGCGATATCCTGTTTATCGAATCGACCCAGATGCCGGGCAAGGGCGAGTTGGTCCTGACCGGTCAACTGGGAGATGTGATGAAGGAATCGGTGCGAGCTGCGCTTAGCTATATCCGAAGCCGGGCCGAAGAGTTTCAGATCGACAAAAATTTCATGCGTAAAAACGATATCCACATCCACGTGCCAGCCGGGGCGATTCCCAAAGATGGACCGTCAGCGGGAATCACGATGTATATTTCCCTGCTGAGCTTGCTGACGGATATCAAGGTTCGCTCCGATGTGGCGATGAGTGGTGAGATCACGTTGCGGGGTAATATTTTGCCCGTCGGCGGTATCAAAGAGAAGGTACTCGCCGCACATCGTTCCGAGATCAAGCGCGTCGTTTTGCCGGCGCGCAATGAGAAGGATATGGTCGATGTAGCAGACGAGATCAAAGACGAATTGGAGTTTTACTTCCTAGAGCACGTCAGCGACCTACCCGAGCTGGTGCTCAAGGAAGGAGACTGGGAATTCGGAGCTGCGGTTTCCAGCAAGTCGAAAGACGACGACGATGGCCAAGAGGCATCGGCGGAGTGATGTGACAACTCACACAACCCGTCAGGACAAATGACAACGCCCGGTGCGCTCATAGAGCAGCGCACCGGGCGGTTTTTTTTGTTCCCCTGATCGCCGATGGCGAATCGTGCCGGTCCGGAATTATTTAGTTCCCATCCGGAAACCCCATGAATTTCGCAGATACCGGCTGAAATCATGATCTCGATATCGGCTTAACACTTGGAGTAGCCTCCGGCTACGCCTGCGGTTGCGCCGAATATCGATCT
>SKPJ01000409.1 GCA_007119595.1 Myxococcales bacterium | reverse complement strand
GAACCCGATGACGTCACCGAACCCGATGACGTCACCGAACCCGATGACGTCACCGAACCCGATGACGTCACCGATACCGGTGAGGAGTGCACGCCCGGAGGAGTCTGTGGCCCCTGCAATCAAGGAGAGCTCTTCTGTACCGAAGAAGATCAATTGATCTGTGACGGGGCGATCAATCTCAATAGCGATGCCGAACATTGCGGCGAATGTGACAGTCCGTGCTCTGCGGAAGCCGATGATGTGGAATCTGTGAGCTGCGAAGGCGGTACGTGCATCAAAGAATGCATCGAGGCCGACCACACGTATTGTGAATCCGTCGAGATCTGCGTCGATCTCGATGGCGACGACGCGCATTGCGGTGAATGTAACAATGCTTGCTCCAATGACGGCGAAGGAGTCGAATCTTCGACCTGCGAAGCTGGTAATTGTCAGATGACATGTACCGACGCAGACGAGACCTATTGCGACTCCGAAGATGCCTGCATCGACCTCAGTTCCACCCACAGCCACTGCGGCGAATGCAACAACGGCTGTGCACCGGGACATAATTGTATCGACGGCCAATGCACGGGGGGGGGGGGTGGAGGCGGCTGATGAGCACTGGCAGCGTGCAACGTGAAACGTCGCGATTAGGTTGTATACAGATCGACGACGAACCACGACCGGCGTGCTCGACGATAATGCCACCCATGGATTGAACGGACCGAAAATACGGGGAAAATGCCACAGGGTGTGCGCCCCGAGTATTCACTGTCCGGCGGCTCGAAAAGACGCTCAATAGAAGGGGGCAACGAACCATGATGACCCGTATGGTGACTCGTTGGCTGGCGGCGTTGGCTGTGCTCTTGGTCGGAGTGCTCCTGACGATGGCCAGTTGGACTTGGCTCGATGCCGCGGAGGATTCAGCCGTCGAGAGTCAATTTCAGCGCGACGCCGAGATCATCCACGGAATCATCGAAGACCAGATGACGCAACGGGTGGTGGTCGGTCGCGCCCTGATGGGTGTTTATGAGAGCTTCGATTCGCTAACACGCGAAGAATTCCGCTCTTTTGTGGAGAGCTTTACTCTACAGGAACCTATTATCGAGTCCGTACATTGGATCCCTGTTGTCATAAATGAAGACCGGGAAGCCCATGAAGCGCTTGGGAGTCGGGAACTCGACGCTCCCTACGAAATCGTCGAATTGACTGAGGATGGCCAGTGGATTCGACGAGCCGATCAAGAGGAGTACTTTCCCACCTTTTATATGGCCTCCCGTCATCAGAACTCCTGGGCTCACGGCTATGATTGGGCGAGCGATCCCGACGTGCGGGAGGTACTGGGAGAGGCCCGAGATCGAGGGCAAATGACGCCCGCCGGCCCTCTGGAACAATTGCCGGAGGCGCTGCAAGATTCGTGGCGACGATATTTTTTGACCATTACACCGATCTTCGAGCGAGAAGCCGCCGTAGAGACCCTCCGTCAACGCCGCGATGCATTGCGTGGATTCGTCATCATCGTCACTCCCACCACCTTCGCTCCCCCCGGAGCGGACGAAGCCGCACCGACATACCCGTTTCCCACCCTCGACCTGTATATCATCGAAGACGAGCCCGGTGAGTCTGCACAACCCCTTCACCAACTCCCGTCGATATTCAGCACGGGGGCTTGGCGAAGATCAGAGATCGCCGATGCCGGCCAACTCTCCAGTACTCGGTCAATCGACATCACTGGAATTCCCTGGAAAGGGCGCGTGGTATCGACTCCGGAGTATATCGACCGCCGTCGCACCTATGCTCCGCTGATCTTTATTCTGCTGGGGCTGCTGGCCTCGCTGGGACTCAGCGGCTTTACCTTTGCCATCGTGGGTCAAAACACCCGGATACGGGAGGTGGTCGACGATCGCACCTCCGAATTGGTAAAGGCCCGCGAGGACGCCGTGGAAGCCACCGAGGCCAAGAGCGAATTTCTCGCCAATATGAGCCATGAGATTCGCACTCCCATGAACGGTATCCTCGGCATGCTGGAACTTCTCACCACCACCGATCTCGACTCCAATCAACACGAATATGCTCGTCTCGCCCAACAGTCCGCCGAGGGGTTGCTGGAATTGATCAACGACATTCTCGATTTTTCCAAAATCGAAGCCCGAAGCCTTCAGCTCAACCAAATCTCATTCAACCTCGGCGACGCCATTAGCAAGACCTTGCAGACCATGACGTTGAGGGCGGCGGACAAGGGGGATATCGATCTGGTCTACCGGATCGATGAGAAAATCCCCTACTTCTTGGTCGGCGATCCCGATCGGCTTCGACAGATCATCGTCAATCTCGTCGGCAACGCCATTAAATTCACCACTGAGGGAGAAATCTCGGTCCAGGTCCAGGTTGAGGATCGCTGGAATGACAGGCTCACACTTCATTTTAGTATCTCCGATACCGGCAAAGGGATTCCGCCGGAACAACAAGAGATCATCTTCGAGGCATTTCGTCAGGCCGACACCTCCACTACGCGTTCTCATGGAGGCACAGGGCTCGGGCTGACCATCGCCTCCCAGTTGGTTCGCCTGATGGGAGGAGATATCTGGCTGGAGAGTGAACTGGGAGTGGGGAGCACTTTCCATTTTACGGCTGACTTCGGCATCAGTACCGAAGCGCCGGAAGAACTCTCGAAGCAACTTCGAAAATTGGTGGGGGTCAAGGTATTGGCCGCCGATGACAACCCGACGAACCGCCGAATGTTAAAGGATATGCTCTCCAATTGGGGCATGGAAGCCACGGTCGTCGCCAACGGTCAACAGGTGCTGCAAGCCCTGGAAACCGCGGATGCAGCAAAATCGAAGATCGACGTGATCTTGTTGGACATGGAAATGCTCGATCTGAATGGCATCGAGACCGCTCGCCGGATACGCCAGCGCGATCAGTGGAGGGAGATTCCATTGTTGTTGCTTCCATCCGGAGGTGTCAGCTTCGATCCCAAGGAGTTATCGCAGCTCGGTATCTATCGCCAGGTCCTAAAGCCGATCCACCCCACGAAACTCATCGACGCCATGAGTCGGGCGCTGGATCTCGAAGAAACGCAACCGGCGATGGAGACCACACCGAAACGAAGAGAACAACTTCGGATCTTGTTGGCCGAGGACAATCCGGTCAATCAACGGGTGACCACGGAGTTGTTGGAGAAAAGAGGCCACCGCGTCATCGTCGCCGAAGACGGTCAGCGAGCAGTGGACGTCCTGGAGCACGACCCGGAATTCGACCTGATCCTCATGGATATCCAGATGCCGAATATGGATGGCTATGAAGCCACAGAAGTGATCCGAGCGCGCGAAAAGGATACGGGGAAACACATCCCCATCATCGCGTTGACCGCCCATGCCATGAAAGGCGACCGCGAGCAGACGCTAAAAGCGGGAATGGACGATTATGTCTCCAAACCGGTCACGGTCGAGAAATTGACGCAGACCATCGCCGAAGTCATAGGAGACGATGAAGAATTGGGAGAAGATGGGGATATTGGTGACAATGAGGATTCCGGCGAAGATCAATGACTCAGGGCTGCCAGCGCAGCACCGGGCGCGCAACGCCATCGATTTCACCGATCTCCCAGACGTCCGTGAAATTCCATTGATCAAAATTGTCGGTGTCGTCAAATTGTGACGTCTCCAGCCCCGATCCACCATCACTATCTGATTGATCGCTGGTTTCGGTATCCCAATAGGAGCGGGTGGTGTACGTACCGAGTCCGGATTCTCGCCCCACCAGCCCTCCGATACGCCAGCCACTCACGGCGACATGTCCAACGGAATGGGAGGACTCAATACCAGCTCCACTTCGGTTTCGCCCCACCAATCCGCCCACCTCCCGGTTACCGACGACGGTACCAGTGGCGTAGCCGTCGCGGATCACTGCGCTTCGATTGCGTCCCACCAATCCACCGACCTCATCGTCGCTCTCCGCGCTGACATCACCGGTGGCGTAGGAGGCTCTAATAGACGCATTACGATTCTCACCGACCAGACCGCCCACCCGATTATTGGTACCGGTGACATTTCCCGTGGCATAGGAATCAGTGATGATCCCGTCGCGATTGACACCCACCAGTCCTCCCACCCGTGTATGGTGGCCTTCGACATCACCGGTGGCGTTGGAGTTTTCGATGGTTCCGAAATTGGCACCAACCAACCCGCCGGTACGCCGATTGTCTCCAGTGACCGCTACCGCGGCATTCGATCCGGTAATGGTCCCGTGATTTTCACCGACCAACCCGCCGGTGCGCTGATCGTCTCCGGTGATGGTTCCCGTGACCGACGCATCGTCGATGTGGCCCCAATTTCGCCCTGCAAGGGCGCCCACATATTCGCCTTCGACGTCGAGCGCGACGTCGTTCAGCGTAATTCCGGTGATGACACCGTCGGAGCCGAGGCGTCGAAACAAGCCCACCTCGTCGCGATCGTCGCTGATGGACAGGTTGGCGATCGTATAACCGTCGCCATCAAAGCTGCCACTGAAGGACCCGTCGGGAGAGCCGATCAATGAGAGGCTACCGCCCAGATCTTGGAGGTCGATATCGGCTGCGAGCGCAAAATATCCCTCCGTGTGACCATCGCCACCGACGAGATTGAGCTGTTGCGCCGTGCAAATGAGATAAGGGGTGTCCGAAGTTCCGTCTCCCCCGCCGAATTCATCGCTGAGGTTCGGGTTGCAGTCGCCACAAAACTCTTCGGCATCGATACAGGCACCGTCGCACTCTTTCTCATCGTCCCCACAGCACGGTGTTCCTTCGGCAATGCACTCCCCGTTGCACTCCTCGTAGTCACTGTCGCACTGGAAGGTGCATGATCCACCGTCGCAGATCGGGCTGGAATGCTCCGGTATATCGGAAGCCGAACAATCGTTTCCGCACACTCCACAATGCTCGTCATCCGTGGTGGTGTCGGCGCATACACCATGATCGTCGCAGAGGGTGTGGCTGTCGTCGGTGCATGTGGTGATACAACTTTCGTCCTCGCAAGAGGAGTCCGCACCGGCGACATCGGTCGTGCAGTTATTTCCGCACTCGCCGCAATGCTCGTCATGGATGGTCGGGTCGACACATGCGTCTTGGCATTCGAGCAGTTCATCGCCGCACTGGACTTCACAATTGGCTTCGGAGCAGACGGTTCCATCTGTACACGGTGAGTCGCATCCGCCGCAGTGATCGGGATCGGAGTCGGTATCGATGCACTGTCCACTGCATTCCTGGCGACCGTCGTCACAGATGAAAGTGCAATTTCCCTGGTCGCAAACGGCGGTGGCATTGGGCGGAGCCGTACATCCCATGTCACACTCCCCGCAGTGATCTAGATGGTCGTTGGTATCGACACAGTGATCTGCGCAGAGCGACTCGTCACCGGAGCAATCGGGCTCATCAACGTCGGTACCGACGTCGGCGGCGCCGATGTCTTCAGCGCCGATGTCTTCGGGCCCCACGTCCCTAGAGCCCGTATCTATAGGCGCCGCATCGGGAGTCACGATATCCTGCGATCCCGTATCAGCGGGACCGACATCGGAAGGGTCCGTATCAACCGGGCCAGCATCACGCACGACTCCCGCGTCCTCAATCTCAGGCGCTTCGTCGTCACGGGCTACGCAGTAGCCATCGATGCAATGAGCATCAGCACCGCAGACACCGGGGTCACTCTCGTCACAGGCGACAGAACTCAAACCTCCGCTCTCATAGGAGCATCCGGCCATCACCAGCGATATCAAAAGGACAAAAAAGAGATGATAATTCAGCGGCATTCGTTGGCTGTCCGTGCTCATCACGACATCAACTCCTTTTGAGCCAGAAACTCCGGCGGGGAATACACGGTTAAAAAGAGTAGCAATTCACAGAGGCCGTGGAAATGAAGCCCGGTCCACCTCGCATACTGCTGGTATCATCCAACCAAAAGTTGTGTCCCCACCGCCGCCGTAATAAGGTGACTTTCATCGACGATTGATGAAAATCGGCCTTCTTTTCGCGGCTCTACCTCATTTTGTTGTTGGAAGGATTATGGAGAGCATTCTCGACTCCACATTGCTGACGATCGTCGTCATCCTCACCTTCGCCACGCTGCTTGCACTGATTCGCGCCCAAAAGCGCGATCGCTGCCTGACCCATTTCGACGACTATCACGTCACCCTTGCCGAAAAAGACGGCCAGGTGATCTGGGGGTTGGTCGAGGTACGCACGTCGGGCATGGAGATCTCCTATCCCGCTCCGCGCTCTTCGAAAAAGGGGTTCTGGAAGCAGAGTTTTCTGTATTACAAAGATCAATACGACTCGATGGACGGCCTCTACCGATGCACCGCCGGCTTGAGCGAGAGCCAACGAAACAGTCGGCGCCGCTATCTGGATCGCACTGCTAACCCCGGTATGTTCTGGCGAGTCTACAGATTGATTCGCAACTGGGTGGGAATGATTCGCGACGCCCTGGTACAGACGACTTCCCTGCTCATCGGCGCCGCCAAATCGCGCGCCCAGCCGACGGCCGCTGTGTTGACTCGCGATGAAGAGCGCGTCTCCTCCATATCTGCCGAGATCATCGGTCATGCCGGAAACGCCTACGACCCACTATTGGAAAAACACCTCTTTACGCGGGTCATCATCGACGTGACACGCAACGGAAAGACCTATCAATATTGCGGCTATTTAGCGGATTATACCGCCGATTTTCTTGAGATCATCGACGCCCAGGTCAATGCCGACGAACACCACTTCGAGGCCAAGACCTTCACCCCCGGCGAGGTTCCGATCGATGATCTGGAAATCACTGCCGAAGAGGATCTGCTTCGCATCGAAAATGAGACGGGGAAGATGCTGCTGCTAAAAGAGCTTCGACAAAATGAAGAGTCCATTCCCATCGGGGCGGTGATCCCCGACGGTTTCAGCGCTGCCCTTCGCCCCGGTGCCGATGTCAACGTGGAGAACCTGGAGATCGTTCTCGCCACCCCGGATCGGGTCGACATGCTCGTCCCACGCTCTCATTCGCTGGTGCGCCACGGAGTCAGCGGATTGAACCGCGAGGATCTGGAGCCCTCGGAGAGTACATTTTTGTGGGATTAGACTTGAGTTTCCTGGTCTGAATACTCGATCGTTCGTAGTTTTCAGCGATGCGCTGACCCGGAAATCCTTTCTGTCGTCGAACTCTCGACCGGAAAAATCTTCCGCCTCTCGCGGCTCCCCGAGCGACCCTCCCATCCCTGCCTTAAAATATTTCCGCCCTCATATGAGCCCTTTTTCTAGCCCTTATTCGGCAGAACGACTCACTTAAATGGTGCCCATAAATAACGTTGGACTCTTCCTTGCAATGGTTCTTCGAGTGCGTCCCCAATTGCATCGCATGCACGGCCACGAAGGTATCCATCCAAGGAGTTCATCAAATGCTTAAGCAAATTACGTTGTACACACTGACGGCTGTGGTCTTTTTCGCTACCGGCATTGGCCTCACCGCCGAGGCCGAAGCCAGTCACATCCGCTACGGTTATCTCTCCTGGGAGTATTTGGGTGAAAATAATGGAGAACACGAGGTAGCCATCAGCCTTACCATGGGTCTACGGATCAGCTTCTACGGAAATTTGGAAGTTGGAGACCCCGTCACAGGAACTCTTCCCACCCTTCATTTCGGCGATGGCTCATCGGCTGGTTTTGAGCCCATGGAAGTCATCGAATTGCATGAGGATGACGACTGGTTTCTTGCCCGAAGAACTCTTACCCACAGCTACGACAACGAGGGTCCGTACCTAGCGTACTTGGAGCAGAGCGGCTGGCGACTGGGTGGAAATCATATCAATAACTCACACGGCACCATTCGCATGGAGACGGTGGTCGACGTCAGCGAGGGTTCCGGTTCGGCGACCAGTGGTCTGCCCCCCATCATCGACTGCGAATGGGGAGAAGACTGTACATTTACCGTTCCCGCCAACGATCCCGATGGAGACGATGTGTTCTTCCGCATGGCCACCTCCGAAGAAGCGGGTGGTTCGTCGACGGCCTTTGACCAACCAAATAACGCCGAAATCGATGGGAGTACGGGTGGGTACACCTGGTCGGCCGGCGATCAGCCGGGCAGTGGAAACGATGGTGACCTCTACTCCACCCAGATAATCATGGAGAAAGACGGCGGCAATACCCGATCGTCGATCGACTTTTTTATCCGGCTACTCGAGGATCCCGATCCGCTGCCGGAATTTTCCGAATACATGCTTCCGTCGGGGATCGACCTCACCGTCAAGGCCGGTTCGGCGCTCGATATCTGGGCCGAAGCGAGCAACGGCGAAGCACCGGAGGCCCGATTTTCCATCAGTGGTGTCGGGGTCCCTCCCGAGGCCGGCTTTCCATCGGATAGCGGCAACCCGGCCGGTGGTTTATTCACCTGGACTCCCAAGCCCGAACATACGGGCTCTCACACCATGAATATCATCGCCGAAAACGAGGCCGGACAGTCCATTGCTCCCCATAATATTGGCTTCAACGTCAGTGCATTCGAAGAGGGGGACATCCGAGTTGCCAAGGCGGCCTATCATCTCGAGGTTGGACAGACCCATCAGTCCATCGTGCAGCGTCTCGATGCCGGCGACGAAGTCGTCGACATCACCGGTGATGCCACCTTCGAGATCAGCGCCGATTCGCCAAGCGATGACTCCGTGCTCTCCGTGGATTCCCACGGCCTGGTGAGCGCCGAAACCCCAGGCTATGCCAAAATGCTGGTGACGGCAAATGGCCACACCATCCCGGCATTTATCACTGTCTCCGGCGTTCATCCGGACTCAATTCCCGTATTTGACGAAGAAAATATGCTTCCCGAAAACCCGGGTGACACCATTGTCGTACCGGCCGGGGAAGAACTGATTCTGGGGATCGTAGCCGGTGCAAAAAAGCCAAGCGAAGACATTACCCTTTTGGATGACAGCTCGCCGTTGGTCGAGATTCCATTTAATGCCAATTTTCCCGGCGCACAGGGCAATCCGGCGCTCGCCGACTTCACCTGGACTCCCACCGCCGATGACGCCGCGACCCACACCTTGCGATTCGAGGCCGAAAACGAATACGGAATCACGCGAAGCCACACCATCGACGTATTGGTTCAAGTGGAAGACGACATTCGCTTTACGCAGTGGAGTTTCTCTTTTGGTGAGGGAACAACGACCTCCGTGGTGGTGGAGCAACTTCAATCCGACGGCACCTACGAGGTGGTCACCGACAGCGCCAGCATCACCTCCAATGACACCAGTGTGGTCACTGTTGATGGCGATCAATTGACCGGCACCAATCTGGGCAGCACCACCATCGTCGCCGATGTCGACGGCAATCAGATCGTCGCCGACGTGACGGTGACAGAGGCTCCACCGGAGGCCACTGTGAAATTTGATAGCCAGGATGGCGAGCCTGTCGATCCCATCACCCAAGATGTCGGTAGTGACGTCGAGGTTCCAGCGGGCCCCGACCGCACCGGTTACACCTTGGTGAATTGGAATACGCAATCCGATGGAACGGGCAACGGCTACGCTCCGGGCGACACCTTCGAGATGCCCGCCGGGGGAAAGACGCTGTACGCCCAATGGGAGATCAACCAATATACCGTCGACTTCGACAGCCACGGCGGCAAGAGCGTTCCCTCCATCACGCAGGATTACGACACCACTGTCACCGTTCCCTCCGGTCCCAGCCGCACCGGTTATACCTTCGCGGGCTGGAATACAGGAGCTGACGGTGCCGGAACCAGTTATGAGCCGGGTGATACCTTCTCGATGCCCGCTCAGGACATGACGTTGCACGCCCAATGGAACATCAATCAGTACACTGTCAGCTTCGACAGCCGAGGTGGAAGCGGCGTCGCCAGTATCACCCAGGACTTCGACTCCACTGTCACTATCCCCTCCGATCCCAGCCGCACGGGATACTCGTTTGTGGAGTGGAATACCGAATCGGACGGAACGGGCACTGGCTACACTGCCTCCGACTCCTTTTCGATGCCCGCTGGCGACAAGACGCTCTACGCCCAGTGGTCCATCAACTCCTACACGGTGAGCTTCGATAGCCAGGGGGGCAGTGCAGTCGACGATATCACCGATGACTACAATACCCGCATCGAGCTCCCGGCGGCTCCCCAGCACACCGGATATTCCTTCAAGGAATGGAATACGGTCATCAACGGCAGCGGTCGAAGCTACGACGTGGGCGGCAACTACCGGATCCCGGCGACGAATACGACGCTATACGCCCAATGGGAGGTCATCACCTACACGGTGACCTACGAAGCCGGTCCCAACGGCACGATCGATGGGGCCAGTACACAGACCGTACAATATGGAGAAGACGCCTCATCAATCGAGGCGGTGCCCAGCCCCGGGTATCACTTCTCAGAGTGGAGTGATGGCGTGACTGACAATCCCCGCACCGATACGAACCTGACTTCCGATCTGGAAGTTAGCGCTACCTTCGATGCCGGTGAACGTCATTTGAACCTGAGCGGATTTGATTCGGGAATCGTCGGTGAGCCCGTGACACTAGACCTCCAACTCGAGGACGGAATGGGCACTTCGTTGGCCTTGCCGGTGGAGGTGACCGTCGAAATCAACGGCGATGGATGGGTGGAATCGACAACACTCGCCGGAGCAGACACCGGTGTTGCAACGACCTCCGGCCAGACATCCTCCGACGGCGCTGCCGAACTGGAGATCTTCTCCGAGACCTCCGGGCCGCTCGAGATCTGTGTATTCACCAGTGCAACTGCAGAACCGTATTGCAAGACCGTCGAATTATCGCCGCAGGAGGCCGAACAACTCCTCGTTTCGACGCCGGAAAGCTCGGTCACCGTGGGAACTCCTGTGACCACGGGACTTCAACTCGCCGACCAATTCGGTAATCCCGTAGCTGACGAGGCCGACATCGAGTTCTCTGTTAGCGGCTCTGCCGAATTCGCAGCAGATGCTTCTTCTACTATCAAAGTGACGACGAATCCACAGACCGGATATGCCGAGGCGACGATGACCAATACGGTCGCCGAGTCGGTCACCCTGGATGCACAGACAACTGTGGACTCGAAATCGCTGCAAAACACCCTGGATTTCATCTTCCAACCCGGTCCGGCCCACCGATTGGCCATCACCGCCGAAGACGAAATGCCGAATGCCTGTGAAGAGGCAGAACTCACCATTGTGGCCACCGACTCCTACGGCAATCACGTCGACACGTCGGAGAAATCGGTGGAAGTGACCCTCACAGCCTCATCCCAACAGGGAAGCCCGGAAATTGCGGCCACCGATCTGGAGGACGCGGCATGGGAGGGGGAGCACAGCGTTACGGGCCGCTTGCCCGCCGGAGGCTCGGCATCGCTGGTGGTGGTTCTGGATGCCGCCGACACCCTGGAGCTCGATTGGAGTTCCCCGGATCTGGCACAAGAGACCGGGGAAACCGACGACGAGTTGGTATCCTTTCAAACCGGTCCGGTGGATACCGAAACCTCGGAGGTGCTCTCCAGTGGCTCCCAGATCTACGCCGGCACGGGCACACTGGAAGTGACGGTCATTGCCCGCGATGCTTGCGGACTGGCATTGGGCGACGATCACAATGTGACGCTGGAGCCCAGCTTCGGCACCGTGAGCGACGTGGAATACGCCGGGGACGGGCGCTACATCGCTGAGTTTTCGACCCCCGCCGGGGAGTGCCCCGACGAACCGGCTACCATCGATGCGTCAGTGGATGGAGAATTGCTAAACGGCTGGGTCGAAATCACCTCGAGCTGCGCCGAAGTGGCTACGGACTCCTCGGTCTCATTGACTCCGGAGAGCAGTACCGTCGAAGCGTGTCCCGCCAACGGTGCCTTCGCGCAAATCCAGGTTGTCCCCATCACTCCGTCGGGCCACTCCTTGCCGCCTGGCCAGGATGTGCAGGTGGTCGACAATCCCCCCTATCTTGTGGCCGGTGATATCTCGGAGCAGACCGACGGAGAGAGCGGCGAGACCGAATACACGGTCGCTGTCGGCTCCAACCGATGCTCCGGCGAGCCCTACTCCGTGCAACTAAAGGTGGGAGGCGTCACCTTGAATACAGAGGTGGAGATTGAATTCGAATGTCCCACAATCACCGACGACGGTGTGCGCTTTGCGGCCGCACAAGATGAGGTGACCTCCGGTGAAGTCGATGTTCATATCGAGTTGGAGGACACCTGTGGCAATCCCGGGTTCGGGCGCCAGATAAATGTGGAGGCATTCGGAGATATGGAGGCCACCGTTGCCCCCGAAACGACGACCACTGTCGATGCGTACGGTGAATCCGACGATGGCGTGGCCACCGTCACCGTGCTCAGCGACGAAGCGGGTCAAACCGGCCTGCGCGTCGAAATAATGGGCAATATCCACGACAGTGCCGCCGATCTATTGGCCTTTGCGACATCCTCCGAACCGGTCGTCATCACTACCTCCGATCCGGAGTCCGTGAGCGGCACCGGCGAACCGGGAGCCACTGTCGTCATCGAAGTCGACGGCGAAGAGGTGGCTCACGTCGAGGTCGACGACGATGGAAATTGGAGTTGGGAGCCCGATGAGCCCCTCGAAGATGGACAGTCGGTCTCCGCCCATGAATTGGGACACCAGGGCTCCGGCGATGCCGTCACCGTCGCTCACCACGCTGCCGAAAGCGGATGTGGATGCATGACATCGCAGTCCACCCCTCCGCTGGGCAATGTACTCCTCGCACTGGGCGTGTTGTTCTTGCTCGCCCTACGTCGCCGCAGTCATCGACAACAACGACAGAGCGCATCTCTTCGCCGCGCCTAACACAACCATGTGGACTGCCATCAAAGTGACCGCTGCCGGGGACCTCCCAGTCCCCGGCAGCGGTATTTAAATATCAGCTCTCGCGAAGCTCGATCTGTAATAATAGATCTTGATTTCCCTGTCCCAGGGAGATGGCAAAACCGAGTTCCGAGGAGGCGTCGTCAATTTCGCTTTTCACCAGTGATTCGAGCTTTCCGGCGAATCTTTCTCCCGCCCGAACTTCGCGTTTGGCCTGTCGCAGGGCGACGTAGACCATGCCCGGCTCTCCGGCGTCGGCGCGCACATCAAAGCCCTCGAATGTGGGGTGTTTCTCGCCGATATTTTCAGCAATCCGGTGGGCTCGTAGTTCGAGTTCGGTGGTGCTCATGTCACGTCCGCCGTACCCATCTGCTCCAACCGCTTAATGACCTGATCGAGTTGCCGGTTGACCGAATCATCGCCCTCGAAATGATGGTGGAGCGCCCGGGCCAGGGGAACGATGGCACTCTCGATAAGCCCGAGCTGGGTCTCCAAGACCTGTTCGAGTTTGTCCGGGACATCGCCCCCGACGTCGACGCGAAGCTGTCCCTTCTCGAAGATCTCGGTGATCTGGGCCACCGTCTCGTCGACCCGTCCGTTGGTCGCTTCATCGTTGGCCGCCGGTTTGGCAACCGATGGTGCGCGGTTCATCTGCGCTCCCGACTTCGCCATCTTGGTCAGGGCCTCGCCGATCTCACCGAGATGCACTTCCATATCTCGCCGATCCAGCGAGCCCTGCACGTCCTCCACGCGCTGTACCAATGTCGCCAGCGGACCGGCCACCCGCGCCACGGGATCCTCGTCGCCGCCGCCCATCATGCGTCGACGCTTGAACTCTCGCTTGACCTCGATCCACCGCTCTTGTTGTTCCTCGCTCATTCGCCCCCGGATTTCTGCGAGCTTCAACAGATTGGCTTCGGCACCGGTGGTCAGCGTCTGAGCCTCATTTTGATAGTGATCGTCGATGAGCTGCTCCACCTCTTCCTCGTTCATCGCCGGAACGAGCCGCTCCGCCAGACCACCCATATTTCGATAGCTCCCCTGAAGTAAAAACGGGGGCTCGTTTCGATAGTCATCATCCTGGCCGGCGGAGCGAATATATTCCTGATTGACGGCGAGGACGACGTCGCGGACCTGGATGTATTTTTTCAACACCTCCACGATCTGGTTTCCCTCCACCGAGGAGTAGTCGTGAGACATCTCGGTGAGCGGAATCTGCTCCCCTTCGGCGATCCGGATAAAGCGATCGACGTCCTCCCGTTCGCGTCCTACCAACGGCGCCGTCACATCGTTGGAGGTGAGCGCATTTTCGATATAGCTGCGCTCGAAGGCACTGCGATTTCCGCTGAGAATATCACCCAGGTTGTAGATATCGGCGCGGTTGGCCAGCATATCGGGGATCCGAAATCGGGCCCCGGACTCGGTATAGGGATTTCCGCCCATGACCACGGAGAAGCGCTTGCCCCGCAGATCGTAGGTCTTGGACTCACCATTCCAGACCCCGTCGACGCGTCGCGTCGCATCGCACAACGAGATAAATTGCTGCATAAACTCCGGCGACACATGCTGAACGTCGTCGACATACAACATGACGTTATTGCCCATTTCGAAGGCGAAGTTGAGCTTTTCGAGCTCCTGACGGGCCGTCGCCGTCGGCGCATTGCCCGGGTCCAGGGAGGTGACATCGTAGCCCAGCGAAGGTCCGTTGATACGCACGAACATCACGCCCAGTCGACTGGCGATATACTCCATCAAAGTGGTCTTTCCGTAGCCCGGCGGAGAGATCAAAAATAGCAACCCGCTGCGGTTTGCCTGACCCGAATCTCCGGCCGTACCCATCTGAGTAGCCAAGTTGTCACCGACGATGGGCAAATAGACCTCGTTGATGAGCTGATTTCGGACAAATCCGCTCATCACCTCCGGTTCCAGGCTGCTCACATCCAGCCGCCTCTTCTCGCGTTCCACCATCTCGCGGGTCCGACGGCGATAGTCGCGCCAGGCCGGGACGTGTTCGTCGATATAATGGCGAAGCCGAGTCAAAAAGGCGTCGAGGCGAATCTCAAGCGTTTCGTCCTCGATGCGCCGGTGCTGGCCGCGGAGTCCCTCTACGATCAGCCGCGTGCGCACCTCCGAGGGCTTTCTATCGAGCCGGTCTCCGACCAATAACATGGCCACCGCCTCGGGGATGATATATTCGACCTCGTCGTCGATCTCTCGCTCGATAAAGCCGCGCACCCAGGCGTCGATCAGGTCGTATCCGGCGCTTAAATCACCGTCGATCTCTCGCAGGTCCTCTTCGAAATCAAGGCGGCTTCCCCGACGCTCCAATTTGTCGATGAAGGCATCGCGCAGATCGGCAGATTCGGCACTGACCACAAAGACCGGGTCCTCATCGACGAGCTCCTCGGCGAGATAAAATCCGGCCTCCACACATCGGCTCTCGGTAAACGCTCCGATATACTCGTCGCCGCCGATAAAATCGTCGATGGCGCGGCCCAATTCCTCACCCAATCCGGACAGTGGATTGCCGTGATCAAAGGTCTCCCGCAATCTGCCGAGGCTGACTGCACGGCGCGCCCATCGCTGCTTTCGATCGTCATCGGAAAAAGCCCAAAACAATGACGCCGCCGCTCTGGCCTCCGGGGTGTATCGGAGCAACCCGGCCGTTTTGTACACGCCGAGCAAAGCCTCGAGGATCTTTTGCGCATCCTCGTCGTGGACGCCTCGCTCATAGCCCTCGTCATAGCGGTCGGTCCGTGCCTCACCGATGATGTCGGCGAGGCCGTCCTCCGACAACTTCGCCTCGCGTAGATCGTCGATGGACCACTTTCCCTCGCCCCGTTCAGCCTCGAATAAAATGGAGGCCGCCAGAAACTCGGAGCGATATACCTCATCGTTCTCCGAGACTCGCGGTTGATCCCAAAAGGGCCGCGTTTTCTCGTATTCCGGGTCGTCGACGGGTTCGAAAAACTCGGTGCCCGTGACATGGAGCATCATCGTGTCGCCGCGGGGCACGGCGGTCATCTCCGGGGTCCCCTCGCCGATGCTAAAGGAGTGACGCCCCAACTTGATGACGTCGTCTTCGTCGCCGTAGAGATCGACCTTGTCCCGGAGCTCCCGGATGGATTCGTCCTGCGCATGGCTCAACTGCGTTTGGAGATCATCGGCGCTGACATTTTCGCCCAATTCACGCAGGCGCTCGATCTGGTCGCGTACTCGCATGATCATGGCATCGGCGGCGAAAAAGGCGTTGAGGTCGTCGATGGAGTCCTGTGCGGCCGCCCGGCGCTGAACATTGCTCAGCACTCGTTCGGCGGCGTCAACGATATGCTGCGCCCGGCGCTGGCGCTCCTCCAACAAGGTCTGTTTCCGGCTCTCGAAGGCCTCGTAGATCTCCTCGCGCTTTTCGGTCAACCGCATCAGATAGGTCTCAAATTCGCTGAACCGACTCTCCAATTCCTCGAGCTGCGACAACACGCGGCTCAGCCGCTCATCGCAAGCCTCCGGGGTATCTGCCAGTCCGAGTGCACTGTTGACCGCCTGATCCAAAAGCTGAAACTGGACGGCGAACTCCGCCTTTCCCTCCGCCTCGCGCATCGAGCGAAGCCGGTTTTGAAGCTGGGCCCGAACCTGGTTTTGCCGCCCCAGAAGTTCGCCGATATCGTCGACGATCTCTGTGCGCTGGACCGGATCGGCGATCTCCAGATTGCTCACCACATCGGTGAGCAGCGTCAGTTGTTCGTTGACCTCTTCGAGCTCTTTTAAGAGTTCTTCGCCGACGGTCGTCCGCTCGAATTCGGCGCTGTTTTCGGCGAGCTCATCGAGTCGCTCGTGATAGGGGGCCAGAGCGTCGTCGCCGAGCAGGAACTTGACGGTCGCCTTGCTGAGTTCGTCGTAGCGCTCGACGATCTCCTCTTCCAATTCGTCGAGGCGTTCATCGTCGATGTAGCGAATATCATGGAGCGTGATCAGGTGACCGCGATGCTCCCGCAGATCACCGAGCCCCTCGACGAATCGGTCGAGCCGCCGCCAGTCGCTATAGCGGGTGTCCACCAAGATATCGCTCTGCCGATCTTCGGCCTCCTCGAGGTGACGGGCGGCGTCCTTGCGCATCGCCCGAACCTTGATGAACTCCTCGACGACCAACTCCGCCGTATCGACGATATCGCCCAAAAGCCCCTTGATATCTCCGACTTCCTCTTCGCCGAGCCAAAAATAATTGTCGATCAAGGTCTGCGCCGCCTTGATCAACGCCTCGTACACCGTCTCACTGGGTTGCAGATCGTCGATCATCCGGCACAGACCGAGCAGATCGGAGATACCGCGAACCAACTCCGCATTGCCCAGATCGGTGAGCCGGGAGTCGGTATCGGTGGGCTGCTCGGCGGCGTACTCGTCGCTATAATAGGGCGTTCGCCAGATCTGCATCGGATGGACGCGAGTCGCCTCGTCGTTCATGAGCCGAAATACCACCATCTTGCCGTCGCTGAAGATGCTGTAGCCGTGGCAATTGATGGGGTTTTCGATCTCCTTTCGGATCACATTATACGACAACAGCAGGTAATTGCCCTCACCGGGCCGATAAAAGACATATAGAAAATCCTCGCCGTTTGCCGAGCGAATCATCTCCTGAAAGCGCATCCCATCGGTCTCGACGTCGAATTCCCGCATCGGGCCTTCGCTCAAGACGTAGCCTCCCGGAAAGATCACCCCGTGATGTTCCGGCAAGGTCACGCAGGATTGGCCGATGGTGTCGATCCGGCGCACATCCTTGGTGAGCTTATTGAAGACGAAATAACGCCACTCGTTTTCCCGGTAGGGCAAAATGCGCAATACGATCAGGTTGTCGATCTCGGTGAACATCACCTCCGCATCGCCCAGCGACTGATGGGAATCTTCGACGGGCTCGGAGTAAATCCCTTTGCCGGACGCCGAGTTGTCCTCGATCTTGATGGTCAACGAGCCGTTGACACAATCGACGAAGACCTCGTCGAGCACGCACATATGAGGGTAGCGACCCTGGACGTGGTCGGCCCGGGTGACCTCGCGCCAATCGAAATCGCGTTGACGTGGCGTTTGAAGGTCTCGACGCCCCGAATTGTCCATGTATTTCACATTATCGTCGGAATCGAGGCCCCAACGAAGCACTCGAATATCGTCCAGCGTAGTGCCCGTCTGAAATACGAAGAGCAGTCGGCTGTCGGTGCGCTGCAGTTGCAACAGGCGGGCGTCGCCGTAATAGGTATATAGACTGTCAAAATCACTGACGAAGTCCTCATCCCCCAAAAAATTCTGGCTGCTCTCCTCGGGCAACAACTCGATTTCGAATTCGTCTTCCGTCTTCTGGAAGGCGTGATAACTGAAGACATCGTCCACATCGGTGCTCTTTTTCATGCCGATGTAGACGTTGTAGCCGAATAACAGGTGATCATCGATATTGATGATATCGCGGGGAATGCAGTTGTGCTCGGTGCGCACCACCACCTGTCCGGCCACCGATAACTCAGTGCCGCCAAAGATCTCCTGGCGGCGCTCATTGAGTTCATCGGACCGGCTGCGAAGGGTATCGGCTTGATCGGCGAGCCGCCTGGCAATGATGTCGTAATTGCTTCCCTGGACGTCGCCCCCGTCTTGACCTTCGTCTGGCGACTCGTCTTTCGGTTCCGTGGTCATCGCTCGTTACCCTCGGCAAGCACGTCAGGTTGATGATGCTCCGTGTTCCCCGGACGTTCTCGGTGCCATTACACCGGAGCGTCCTCGCCGTCGACGTCCTCCACGGTTTCGATGGGATCGAGCGATGTATTGCGCACCAACTTGATCAACTTGTCGATGCGCTTTTGGCCCTCACCATCGGCCTCGCTGCGCACCGCCGAGAGTATGTCCGATAGCTTCATACCCGACGGGCCGCCATCGATGGTCACTCCCTGTCCGTTGGAGCCGTCGCCGCTGGGCAGGCTGCCACCACCGGTGGCACCATTTCCACCGCTGGTGCCACCGAGGGCGCCGTCGATGATCGTGTTGACCAATCCGCCGGCGGTGGGGCTGGTGTCCATAAAGCCCTCGATCATGTGGCCCGCCGAGATGGAGCGGATGAAGTTTTCGTAGAATCCGTCGTTTCCACCGACGATATTGATGTCGGCGGCCTCCATCGCCTTTCCGAGCACCCCGGCCTGAGCCTGAGCGATTTTGACGGCCGTCGAGATTTTCTCGAGCCC
Organism: Myxococcales bacterium; assembly: GCA_007119595.1. GTDB lineage: Bacteria > Myxococcota_A > Bradymonadia > Bradymonadales > Bradymonadaceae > SLJM01. The sequence continues at coordinate 2,798 of SKPJ01000409.1, read as the reverse complement.
CAGCGTCTCGCCGTATTCGAGCTGCAGGCGATATTCTTCGTGGGCCAGAGACTCCTTGCCAAAGGTCTCCAGAGACTGGGCCTTTTCGACCAGACCTTCGGCCTCGGCGACCAGACGTTCCCGAATTCCCTCCGCTTCGGCGCGCTTTTTCTCCACCAGCGCCTGGGCCTCGGCTTTGCCTTTTCTTGCGACCACGTTGGCTTCGGCGGTGCCTTCTTTCTCGATGGCCTGAGCGTTGGCCTCGCGGACGCGGACGACGACCATTTCGCTTTCCTCTTTGCCCGCCGCTTCGGCGATCAGTTGTTCCCGTGTGACCTTGGCCTCCACGAGCCCTTCTTTTTCGATGGCCTGAGCGTTGGCCTCTTTGACCTGCACCTCCGCCAGTCCCGAAGCTGCCTGTTCGGCCTGCACACCCTCGGCGAGTTGCTTTTTAGCCTTGGCGATGCGCTCGGCGGAGTCCACTTCCGCATCGGCGCGGATGACCTTTTCGCGGGCTTCGTGTTCGGCGACCTGCTCTCTGGCTTCCGCCTTTTTGATGTCGGCGATGAGCTTTTCCTCGGCGCGCCCTTCGGCGGCGATGACGGAGGCGTCTTTTTCTCGCTCTGCACCTTTGATCTTGCGCAGAGTTGCGATGTTCTCCTCCTCTTCGGCCACCGTCTTGTCGACGGCGATTCGGTCTCGCCGAACCTCGGAGACTTGCTTTTGTTCGGTCTCCACTTCCCGTTGTTTTTCAATGCGCTTGAGCGCGGTTTCGCGCTCTCTCTCGACGATCTGTAGATCCCGCTCGCGGGTGACGTTTTCTTCCTCGACAGCGAGGACACGCTCGCGATTTTTCGTCGCCACTTCTTGCTCACGGCGGCTTTCAATCTTGCGGATCTCCACCTCTTCCTGGGCCTCGATCTCCGCTTTTTGGGCGCGGGCGATCTCACGGGCTCGGATCTCTTCGGCTTGCGCCTTTTGCTGGGCTTCCACGACGGCGATCTCACGGCGCTGCTTGGCCTCGGCATCTGCTTCCTGGCGGTCGTATTCCAGCAGGGCCTTGGTGGTCTCCAGGTCATCGAGACCGATATCCTTTTTGGCCTTATTCTCGAATTCATTTCGGTGAAAGCGCTTGGCCGCCGTGATTTCCGTGATCTTTTCCAGACCGCGGGCGTCGAGCACATTGTCCGGATCGAGCTGACCCACCGGAGTTTGCTCCAGGTAGTCAATGGCGGCATCTTCCAGAAAGTATCCGTTTAGGTCCTGGCCGATAATCTCGATGATATTGTCGCGAAACTGCACCCGCTCCTCGTACAATTGCTCGAATTCGAGCTGTTTACCCACCGTCTTGAGCGCTTCTGAAAATTTGGCGGTAAATAGTTCTTCGAGTCGGTCCTGATCGGAGGCCCGTTCACAACCGACGGCCTGGGCCACCTGTTTTACGTCCTTTTCGGTATTATTGACCCGGACAAAGAAGGTCACCGTGATATCGGCCCGGATATTGTCGTTGCAGATCAAGCCGTCCTTACCGCTACGGGCGATCTGAATGGTCTTGACCGAAACGTCCATCACTTCGACGCGATCGAGAACCGGAAAGACGAAGGCGCCCTCAAAGGCCACCCGCAGTCCAAAGGGCCGGCCATTGATGATCAGGGCTTCCCCCTGACTGACCTTTCGATACCCCACGGCAAATCCCATGCCGACGAGCCCAATGAGCGCCCCGAGCACAATGACAATGAACTTTCCCAGATTACCCTCGAGAATCGAAGTTGCCTCCGCCAATATCATGCTACTTACGATCGCATCTCCCAGATAGCCCATCATGACACTCGCCTCCTCAATCGTTTAATTCCACCGCTTCGCTAGGCTCTTCTTCTATCGATTTCTCCACCAGGTCCGCACCATCGGCCCCTTCGAGAACCACCGCCTCGTTGATCTGCTCCATCTGTGTATCGCCCATCAGATTCTGCATCGGCTCCACGAAATAAATATTGTCCTCTTCGACGTAATCGATGATCAACGCCTGATCTCCCCGACCCAGATCATTTTGTTCTTCACAGCGAACAGATATGACCAGTTCGGAGCCCGATGTGTCAAATCGCGCTTGTCCAAAACCACTGTCTACCCTCCCGCTCATCACTTTGCACACCCCACCGATGATCTCTTCGCCAGAATCATATCCCGACGAAACCTCAAAGAGCATCCCCAGTGGCGTGACCGCCAGCCCGGTGATCGGCAATGTCACTGCCGTCACCGTCGCCAAAACACCGATATCTATCAGTAAATTGAGGGTGGTCAATTCCTGTAAAAAAGACACGGCCAGCGCCGACAATGCCCAGCCCCAAAACGCAAATACCGTCGCCCACATGCTCAGCGGAACCTTTCCGATACCGATAAACGAAAGGATCTGGAAAAAAGAGATTCCCGACGCATCACCGGCGTCGACGTCGGCATCGAAATCCGCGTCCATATCGGCGTCTATATCGGCATCAAAATCCGCGTCGAAATCGGCGTCGAAATCGGCGTCAAAATCCGCGTCGAAATCAGCATCCACCGAGTCGAATCCCACTCCACTGAGCATGGAAAACACCCAGAACATAATGGAGATGGTCAACATCGCCGTAAAAACAACGGTCGGAAAGGCCAGTGAAATGTCGATCATTTCGCTCATAAGACCGGTCTATTCGCATATTGCGAGCGAGAAACACGGAGCAGACACATCGGACATCGTGAGCCACAACTGATATCGCATCCCCTTCGTCGGTGCAATAGTGCATCGAGTTACGCGAGCAAATAGCGTTGATTGAATCTGAGCGAAG
>SKPJ01000294.1 GCA_007119595.1 Myxococcales bacterium | reverse complement strand
TGCATTGACCGTTGCCGGAACAATCGATCCCGTCGCAGTTGTCGACACAACTCAAGTCCCCATCTGGGCTATAGCCGTCATCACAGCGGCAACGCGCTTCTCCGGTGGCCAGCACTTCGCATGTCCCAAACCCAGAACATGTCTCGCCGGCACAGGGATTCTCACAGGTCAACCCCGGTCCCTCCACAAAGCCCTCATTGCAAATGCAACTGGCCCCCTCGGCGGTGACCACGCAACTCCCGAGGCCCGAGCAAGTGATACCATCGCAAGGATCGCCCTCCGGGGGGCCCGTATCCCCCTGTTCTCCCGTATTGGTATTGCCGGGGGTCTCGTTGGTTATCGGCCCCTCCAGACACATATTTCCCGAAGACAACGCACCGCCTCCGCTCACACATTCTAAACCATCGGGGCAATCACTATCGAATTGGCACTCATCGGAACCACACCCGGTGAGCAGGGCCAATAAAAAACATCCCGCAGCAATTGTGGCCACCACCAATGTCTTTGCAGCTATCATCGAAATTCCAAATTCTCGAGAGCGCATTTCGCACCGGTCCTGCAGCGGGTGTCATACGGCACGGCGTTTCCCTTATTCAACTCACAGGGGATTTTCCCGAAATAGGTACAGCGCTCCCTCATGGAAAATCGTGGCTCCTACACTGGCATCGATCGTTGGAGCGTCAGCAGTGGAAAAGGGAGGAAACGCACTGTAGGCCATGGGAGAAATAAATGTATCCGCCGGGCAAGCCCCCATTTCGCTGCCCCGCAAATCCTGCTTCGTCAATATTCCGCTATAAATTATGGCTTGCGATGAGTTCGGATCCGCACAGTAGTTGTTCATATCGGCCTCCACCCAGCTCAAGCCGGGTTCTGTATCGGCTGCGACATCCAACCACAGTGCTCTTATATCCCCCGTATCAGGAGCGTTCTCCTTACCGATCCAAGCATCGTGGCCATGGTCTATCAAAGACTCTTCGTCCACTATAAAATCCTGCGATGCGTGATGATAGCCGACCGCCCAGATCCGCATCTGTGATTCCACCGGCTCGGTGGAATCGTAGCCCATGATAGTCACACCATCGGAAGCATCCTCGGGAGCGCTGGGACCCGTGGGAAATGCATCCGGGATATTATAGGCGCCCAGTATTTCCGGCGTAGACGCCAGGCTGCCGTCCAGATCGGAAAGGGGCCGCGATTCTATCCAATACGGCGCGCCATCGATATCGCTGAGATCGAATTTGTAGAAGTGATCGGGGGTCAATACGAATCCCCAGTCCTGCTGCGTGACGCTAAATCCGGCCTGGATCGGTCCCGACGGAGCGTCCGCACCGGTCTCGGCATTGGCCGGTAATTCGCTGGAGGGAATGGAGAGGCGATAGCCCTCCCACTGGATATTCGAAGTGCCCTCAACTTTCCAGAAGTCGCAATACTCCAATTCGCCGTTATCACATCTGTGAACACATTCCGCCGTTCCAGGATCGACGTAGTTGGTCTCACAATCGCAGACCGCCTCCCCGGAGCTGTCGTCACAGGTGCCAAATCCCGAGCAATCGACATCTTCACAGGGCTCAGGGGGGATCTCCTCACAGCTCAAACCGGAGGCCGACTGATATCCGGAATCACAATCGCAATAAGCGGTCCCATCGGTTTCAGTTTCACATTGACCGTTACCGGAACAGGTTTGTCCCTCGCAATTGTCCCGACAATCGAGATCGCCCTGTTGGGCAAAACCATCGTCACAATTGCACACCGGCTCGTCATTGGACGTCACTTCACACTCCCCCATCCCGGAGCAGTCGATGCCGTCGCAGATGTCGTTACAGGTCATTCCCGCCCCTTCCACATAACCGGCATCACAATCGCAATAACTATTGCCTCCGGCCTGGGGAACACAGGTTCCATTGCCCGAGCAGGTCTCTCCCTCACAGGGATCTTCACAGGTCAGGCCAATCCCCTCGAAATATCCGGAATCGCAATCGCAAGAGATACTGCCATTATCAAAGACGCAGGTGCCGTGCCCTGAACAATCGATATCTTCGCAGGGCTCATCCGATATTTCCTCACAATCGAGTCCGCCCGAGGTCGGCATATAATTGGGATCGCAGTCGCAATAGGCGGTGCCATTGGACTGTGTCTGACATTGACCGTGGCCCGAACAGTCGACTCCGGCACAATTATCGACACAGTCCAGCGTCCCGTCCTGCGCATAGCCATCGTCACATTCGCAGCGCGGCTCTCCCGTAAATCCCACCTCACAGCTTCCCAATCCCGAGCAATTCACACCGGCGCAGGGGTCTTCACAGGTCAGTCCACTGCCCTCCACGAACCCTTCATCGCATTCACAATAGACATTGCCCGGCGTGGATACGCAGGTTCCATGACCGGAACAGGTCACGCCGTCGCAGGTGTCGGCGACGCAATCGAGCCCACTGGCGACGTATCCGGCGTCGCAATTGCACACCGCCGTTCCGCCCGAGACCTCGCAATGTCCATTGCCGGAACAATCGACGCCATCACAGGCCGTCGGCACTTCGCCGCCATTGCCATCCTCTGCATCGTCGATGGGCCCCGCGTCGGATTCGCCGACATTGCCGAAGTTCTCGGAGTTGCCGGAGCTTTCGCTCCCCACACACTCATTATTCGACGACATCGCTCCTCCGCCGCTGACGCAACGCGCTTCCCCCGGGCAGTCGTCGTCGGTCTGACATTCATCGGAACTGCACCCGGCCATCACAGCGACAGTACCAGCGACTGCAAAAACTACGATGAGCAGATAAACGCGATTCATTATATCATCCACGGAGTCAGAAACGATTTGGCAGGCGAAGACTTCTACATTTCTTGACTTTAGACCCATCGCCCACTCTTCTACTCTTTATTTGGCTAGCACCAGCTCCCAATTATCCCGCTTGGTTACCAGGTAATACAAGCCGTCGTTGTTGAGACTTTCTTAGTAGATTTGACGGTTTCAGTTGATCCTGGGATATCCATCCATCAACACTACGGATTGTCCTTATGATGCCGATGAACAACGAGCACCGCAAATTTGAATTTCTCTGCCTGGGATTGTTGCTGGTTCTGTGGGGCTGTCCGAGCGATCCAAAGGACGTGGAACTCGAGCCCGACGCCGGCACTCCGGTCGAAGACGTCGCCAATGCCGAGCCCCTCGACGACACGGGGACCCCGGACGTCGACGAAGGGGACACCGACGACATCTCAGAGCAGGACACGACGGCACCGAACACTACGGAACCCGACGATGTCGACTCCACCGACACATCGGAGCCCGACGATGTCGATGAGCCGGATCCGGTGGACTGCACCGTGCCGGGCGGCACCAAGACCCTTGCTGAAGCTGTGTCCTCCGAGGACTGTGAGGCCATCGAGATCGTCGACCACGTCGGATTCGACGACCTGGGCATCACAGATGAGCCCATTGAAATCAGTTTCACCATCGAGATTTTTAGTCAGGTCGGCGCCACGCACTTCATCGAGGTACCGCAGACCGGCTTATTCGAGCTCATCAAGGGTGCCGAACTCGAGCTTCGCGACCTGGTCTTCACCTCAGCAGACGAAGGCGAAGAAGGCGGCGATCCCAATCCGGTTATCTCCACCAATGGGGCGATTTCCCTTTTTACCGACGGCGTGGTCTTCGAGAACTTCGACGCCCTCTCCACAGCGCCAATACTACAGCTTGTTGACACCGACACAATCGAACTCTCCGATACCAGCATTCGCCACAACCGTCAGCAGACACCGGGCATATTGGCCATTGAATGCATCGACTCCTCGGTGGTCCTCAATAACGGCTCGTCGATCGAGAACAACGACATCGACTTCGATGACGCCTCGGGCTCCACAGACGCTCAAATCCTTGCGGTCGACGGCTGCGATTTGACCCTCGACGAAGCTCGTATCTCTAATCACAGCATCACGGCCGATTTGGATACCGGCCTCCCCCACGCATCGGCTGTCCATTGCGAAAACGCTGGCCTGATCACCTTGCAAAATGGCTCATTCCTCGGTGAAACCACCGTCGACATCACCAGTAACCTCGCAGGGGACCACCAATTCCACGCCGCCGGCCTGCACCTCGATAGATGCGACGCAAACATCGACGATTCACTGATCACCGAAAACACAATTGAGGTGGCTATTGATGACTTTGATACTGGCTCAAAAACGGACTTCGAGATCGAGTTTGGCGGTGCCGGTATTTACAGCTCTCAGGCCAGTATGGATATCGACCATTCCCTGATCAGCGAAAATTCGATCCAGTTTGACGCCAAAAAACCCACCTCGGACCCCACCCTCGTTCAGCTAAAAAGCCGAATCTCCGGCGCCGGTCTCGACGTCCGAAACTCGACTGTACAGCTGGTGGCGACCACCGTGGCCGACAACGAAATCACCGTCGATCTCAGCGGCAACATCGACCAGGCAGACGGACTCGATGCTGGCTTCGGCGCCGGGTTGTCCATCGACGCTACTGCCGATCCATTCATCCTCATCAATGCCTCTACATTCGCCCGAAACTCCATCGAGTTCACAGGCGACTCCACCCTGGAGCCCGACTTTTACGGAGCGGGATTGGCGTTTAGCACCGACGACGAGGGCCGTCTGCATCTGCTCAACACCACGATCAGCGGCAACACCATTAACGGCGTCGATGGTGCCCGTGGAGCGGGACTGCACATCGAAGCATCCGGCGTCTCCGGGGGGCTCGGCAATATTCTTCCCGACGACTGGACGGACGACGAGCACCTGGCCGCCATTCTCCATTACACCACGATTGCCGACAACCACATCCTGGATCAATCCTCTCACGGCGCCGGCCTATCGGCAGATCCTCTCGATTCCACCGATGACGGCCCGTTATTACGCTTACTCGGCGTATTGTTGAACGATAACCAGGTCGATGGCGCACTCATGGACTGCAGCGGGGCCACCGTATTCACCGACACCGGAGGGACCCTGCCCATCGGAGATAGCGATAGTGACGAAGGACTCTCCCAATTCAATATGATTACTTCCTTCTCCCCGGGCGCCAACGCCCCACAGGAGAGATGCTCGCAGATGTTCGGCGGTACCAGTGGCCACCTGACGAGTGGACCGAATTTCACCCTCAACTCACTCGACGATCGCGATGGCCAGTGGCCTACGGAAGTACATATTCCCGATGGCTCGAACCCCGGGGCAAATCCGATCGACGAAGGCGAGGAGTCCGCGTGCTCCCACCCCTCTTCAGCCGAGTCCGTACTTCAAGATCAAGTCGGCCAAACGAAACCGGCTTCCAATAGCCAACGGTGTGATATCGGCTCCTTCGAGACACAATGATCAATCCGTATTCGATCCGTTACCGTTAGTTGCAAATCCCCCCGTCGTTGCATCATGCTATTAAATCGCTCCATTCGACGCCGTCTCTGTGCTCGACGATGCGGCGACGACGAAATGAATTCTAAATCCCCGCCGGGCACCCGTAATTTGTTCTGAAGATTCGGATTGTTGATGTACTTGCGAGTTCGCGCACGCGCTCTTTTACTCTTCCTCTGTATCGCCGTATTGACGACCGCTTCCACGGGCATCGCCGGTTGCACCTCCTCCGATCCGAGTGCAAATCAGATCGCTGCCAACACCGACTCCCCCTCCGATGTCGGCACCGATCCCACCCTCATTGCAGATGCCGACGACGGAAGCCCGCAAAGCGATACCAAGACACCAGAACCGGACGTACAGGGCCCCGATGCCAATGCGGGAGGTCCCGTTGCCGATGCGGGAAGTCCCGATGCTGATCCGGAACCCCCCGATGCTGATGCTGATCCGGAAATTCCCGATGCTGACACCGAAGGTCCCGATACCGATACCTGGGCCCCTGATGTCGACGAAGAAGAACCGGAAACCGAAGCGCAGTTCGAGGCCTTTTTCACCTATCCCGAACCGGACGAGCCCGATGATGCCATCGAGGAGTCGATCATCGACCTCATCGACAATGCGCCCTCAACGGCCACCATACGAGCCGCCTTTTATACCTTTAGTCAAACCGAGGTCGCCGAGTCCTTCGCCGACGCCCTCGAGCGCGGTGTCGATGTACGGATTGTCCTGGGCAATACGAGTAAATTCCCCGATGGCAATGACTGGTCCGCCGTCACTATTTTGCGCAATCGACTCGGCGACCGACTCACGATTTGCCAGGATGGCGAGGACGACGGTGGATGTCTGGGTCAGAATATCCAGCACAATAAATTCGTCACCTTCTCCGAACTCGAAGACGGCTCGACGGACGCCGTCGTGCTGACCTCCTCCAATATGACCGACTTCCAACAGAGCCAATACAACCATTCCGTATTGGTCCACAGCGATCCCGCCTTATACGACGCCTTTTATTCCTATTGGGAAGATCTTCAACAAGACGAGCGCGACCCGCAATACGATCGCCTCGAGCAGGGAGATGCCGATATCCACGCCTATTTCTCGCCACTGTCCTCCGGCGATCCCATCCTCGACGATCTGCAAGATGTGGACTGCGAACAGGGCGCCGACGTGTACGTCGCGATGGCTTTTTTCACTAACTCTCGCTCCGATATCGCCCAGGAGTTACGCGCCATGGACGCCGATGGTTGCGGGGTCCATCTGGTGTTGCGGGAGCGACCGCAGATCAACTCACCGGGAGTCCAGATCATGGGTCACTTAAAAAACGGCGACATCGATATCGGACTCTTCCCGGAAGAGGAGCAAGTTCAATTGCACTCCAAATACATGCTCGTCGACGGCGCCTACGGCCCCGATGCACAACCGCAGCGCATCGTCTGGACCGGTTCTGCAAATTTCACCATCTCCGCCCTTCGCTACAACGACGAGGCCGTCGTAAAAATCGCCGATGACGACGTCTTCGACGCCTATTACGACGACTGGCAACACATCCGACAGCAGGCTCCCACAGTCCATCCCTGAGCCAACGGCGCTGTGCAGGGCAATCGCATTCTCTTGACCGATCACTTCCCGGAGCCGGTCAATTCCCGGAAGCCGGAGCCGGTCACTTCCCGGAAGCCAGAGCCGGAGCCGGTCAATTCCCGGAAGCCAGGGCCGGTCAGTTCCCGGAGCCGGAACCGGTCAATTCCCGGAAGCCGGAACCGGTCAATTCCCGGAAGCCGGAACCGGTCAATTCCCGGAAGCCGGA
>SKPJ01000168.1 GCA_007119595.1 Myxococcales bacterium | reverse complement strand
TGTGGCGATGAAGAGGATCCATCGGCGACCAATCAAGACCCGAACTCGGATCCCGATGATAATGACGACGACAACGGGGACGACGACAACGGGGACGATGACAACGGGGACGACGACAACGGGGACGACGACAACGGAGACGATAACGGGGACGACAACGGAGACGATAACGGAGACGATAACGGAGACGACAATAACAACGGGAACAATCAAGACCCCGATGAGGAATGTGAAGTGGAGGAGTGGTTCTACGGTTCGATCGGAGATACGGAGGACGCCTTCGCGACGACCAACCCTCATCCCGTCGATTCCGGACTTTCCGAGGTTCAGCAAGCTCTCGATGATGCCTGGGATCCCGATGATTATCAGGCCCATGTCGACGAACATGAGGAAAGCGATGATTTCGTCCCCCACGTCATTGATCTCGATTTTACTGACGATCCAATCGAAATCGAGGAGGCTGTGATCACCCAACTCGGCTTTCCGCCGGACCGTCGCGTGTGGGTCGGTGATAGCGAGGTGGGGATGTTCGTGTTGAAACTCTCCGATGAGGATTCGATTCCGGGCACGCCCGAGATCGGGCAACGCGTCAACTTCAATGTGGAGCACGCCAATATCTATCAGGGCGAACCACAGATTCGCGATTTCTCGGGATGGGAGGTCGTGGAATTGGACGAAGGTGAGGAAGCGACGGTTTCCTATACGGAGATCACCGATCAGGAGATCACCAAGGAGGAGCATTTCAATCAGGTCATCCGCGTCGCCGGGGTGCTAAGTGACGACTATGATGAGTGTGGTTCCGTCGGTGATACGACGGCCAGGTGTTTCGATCTGGCCTACGGCGAAAATGGCGAGCATACCGTCGCCTATCGCACCACTTCGAGCTTCGACGATCCCGGCGATTGTCTCACCTTTATGGGGCCGGTGACGACCTTTCCCGGCTTTTACCACGACTGGTCGAATGTCCAGTTGGACGGCACGCAGTGGGATTGGGTCGAGAATTTCGATTTCGAATGAGCGTTGGATAATAAGACAATAAGAAGAGCCGGTCGCCGGAAGGCGGCCGGCTTTTTTTTGGGGGGTGGAACGGTCTCCATTTTCTTTTCTTCATTGCAATTTTGGCAGCAGAACAGCTACCAAGGGGGGGCGTATGAGGAGTCGTCGGATATGGGATAAGTACTGGACGCATGATGAACCGCAGCTTGGTTGCCACGTGGTCTCGAATCGGAATGGTTCTTTTCGCTGTTTTTGCGATGAGTTTGAGTTGCGCCGATCCACAAGACGGGTTGGACAGCGAGGAGTATTTTGGGGGGCCGGGGAGCTATTCTTCAGTCTCCGATCCGATTGAGTTTAGTGAAGAACCCTATGATTTTACGGGGGATATGCCGATCGGTGAGCTCCGAGATCTGGTCCCCTACGATACCAGTGAGTGGTACGGCTTTTCACCCGATGATATCTATCCGGTGGAGGGCGATTGCAATCCCGAATTTCAAGGGAATGAAGCGATTCCGGAGTATCTCGACGAGCTGCCGGCGATCATCGAAGGGGTCGTGACTCTGCACCCGCGATACTTCGAGAATATGACCACCTGTGGGACCCGAGAGCGCTATTACGGCACCTATATCATTCAGGATGCCACGGGAGGAATTCAGGTGATGAAAAACTCACGGATCGCCGAATTCGATGTGGGCGACCGGGTACGGCTGCGCGTGCGCGGTGTGACCCGGGAACACAGCACGGTGGCGATTTTGGCCTTTGATCAAGAAGAGGCCCTGACGACCCCGGAGACACGAGTGCCCGTATATTATCAGGCGCTGGAGCGTGAATTTATCTCCGAAGAAGACGAGATGGATGCCCGCGAGCTGTTGGCGGAGTCGCTGGGCCAGGAAGAGTTGACGCAGGAACAGATCGACGAGCAGATCACCCCGGCCGACACCTATGAGGTGCGCCGGATCCGCGGAGAGGTCATCGTGGAGGCCACCAATCAGAATTTCAACGAGATGGTGGTGCAATCCGACGAGGATCCCGACGTGGAGTGGCTGGTATCGCTGGACCGAGAATTGGGCACCCGGGGCGTGGGCCCGAAAGAGGGTGATCTGGTGGAGTTGACGGGACCGGTGATCGACAGTTTCGATATGCGCATGGTGATCGGAAGTTTGGGCAAAATCGAGATATTGGACGCCGCCGACGAATAGTTTTTTTTACCTCGGATCGGGTGGTGTCTCAGAGTGGACAGCCATCACGAGTCAATGAATGTAGACGGGAGTAGTCAGTCGCGATGAAAATCAAGCAGAAGATAGCAGCGTTGAGTACGGCAGTCTTGATGGTGTGGATGGGGCCCGCTGTGGTGCAGGCTCAGGAAATCACGCCGGAGGACGCCGTGAGCCCCGGCGCCGATGCCCCAGAAATCGACGAAGCTGATGAGGAGCCGCTGGTTTGGGATTTTCGCTTGACCAGTGAAATGCACTCCTCGGACAACGTCGGATTTCGGGAATTGGACGAGGAAAGCGGCAATCAGGAGCGGATCGAGACCGACGACCGCCATATGTTTTCCTATACCAGCTTTTCTCTGCGGGCTCAGTATCTGGTGGAGGACAATACCAGTATTTCCGCCGGCGTCAGCCACACTGGATTGTGGGGAAGCGACCAACTCGGCGGAGTCAACGAATTCGGCGGCTTTTTCCACGTCTACGACCTGCATATTTCGTGGGACGCATTCGAACGGGATTGGCTGGCGATCAACACCAAATTGGGCCGGCAGACATTCGCTATCGGTGGAACCCACCGGGACTATTTCTTTCGCGACCAGATCGACGGGTTGACCCTGGAATTCGATCTCGGCGATGAAGTGGGGACTGTTCGCATCCTGGGGGTCGATCTATACGCCTCGCAGGGACGGCCGGATAATGTCAGTTTTCTGCGTTGGCACGCCGGTCGCGATCTGGTGCACAATATGCGCGGTGAGACCAATACGATGCGATACGGCGGGGTGTATGAGAATACGGGTCTGATCGAAAATCTGGAGATGCGGGCCTTTGGTTTCTTCTCCACCATCGGTGGCGCAGGGACCGGCGCCGATCGTACACACGAGGGAACGCTGGGTAATTTCTCGGACAATGATTATGCCTGGATGGCGGGAAGCCGCATCGGCTATTTCTTTCCCCTCGAAAATGGACGGGTCGGTGGTTACGGCGAATACGCTTACTCCGGTGGCATCGACCGAAAAGAGGTCAATATCGGGGTGCACGACGTGGCGATCGACGGCAACGCCTTTGGCGGTGCATTACTCGGGGAGCACGATGTGGGGCCGGTTCGAATCGATGGAATCGGGCAGTATTTCCGGGCCGACGGACCGCGTTATGGAGAAGACGGACTGCCCTTTTCTCATGGCTTCGTCTCCTTTCGAGGCAACTTCGCCGGCGGATTGAATATGGCGCGCTACGGCGGCTGGCGACCCAGCGCATATCTCGGGCGAAACGGCGTTCACCGACAGGAACATCAGATCCGGCGCGAGAGCGGCACCGAGATATTTCACGGCGGATTGGGGGTCTCTCTGGCCCAGGGGCTGCGGCTCGATCTCGGAGCCTGGTACTACCGCGATACGGGCGATACCAACCTGAGCCCCAACAATCTGGAGACCGCAGGAGACGGCCTTCCATCCGGATTCTCCAGAGATGAATTGGAAGCCCAGGAGCGGCTCGGAAAGGATCTCGGATTGGAGCTCAATACAAGCATCGCCTACCAGGCCACCGAGGCCCTTTCGATCTACACCATGGGCGGATTGTTTTTGCCCGGAGAATTCTACGAAATCGAAGTCAGCCGCAACGTGGGAAGCTCGCGGGGTAGCGCCGACAATCTACAGAATTTTTGGGCGATCTCCGGGGGAGCGACCCTGGTTTTTTGACAGATTCTGAGGTCAGTGGTTGCCGGCACCAACGGGGCAAACGACGATGTTGAGGAAAACGATGATGAAATGGAGGACGACAAAAGTGTCGGGGGTGGCCTTGGCGACGATGGCCTGCGTAGCACTCGGCGCATGTACCGAGATGGGTATATCCGATCCCGGAGAATCGGATGAGCAGGTGTTGTATCGCTGGGAACAAGAAGAGGAAACTTCGAGCGCCGAGCGGGGATCGATTCATATCAACGAGATCAATTGGGCGGGCAGCGTCGATGACGATGGCAATTACGATCCGGACGACGTCTTCATCGAATTGCGCAACCGCTATCACCGACCGGTCAATCTATCGCGATGGCGTATTTATCTGGAGGGCGATTACGAGCAGAGCTTTCGCCTCCCCGAGATAAGTGAGCCCTTGGAGCCCAACGAACATTTCGTCATCGCTGCCAAAGAGGACGGGGCGTTTGGCGATGTGGCCGACGTCATCGACAGCCGACTCAAATTGGGCAAACGGGCGGTGCGCGTCACCCTTAGGGACTCCGACCGCCGCCTGATCGAACCCGCCGGATCACGCACGGATCGTCCCTTCGCCGGAGGCTACGACCTGGTGACAGTGCGCTCGATGGAGCGCACGCAGATGTTATTTTCCAATATCGGGTCTCAGGACAGCAGTTGGCACTCCAATACGGATGATCTCAACGACGAAACGGAGGGCCGGAGAAATATCCGCGAGGGTTGGCGAAAACACACGATGGCCAGCCCCGGAGAGCCCAATAGCGCTGACTACTCCGGCAGCACGGCCGGGGGAGGATTCGAATGAGAACCCAGTCTCTTCGCTTATTGGCCGCCGCGATGGTGGCGGTATTCACCTTTTGTATCGCTCAGGTCGCTGAGGCCTCCGATGATGACGAGGGGATCAGTGACCGCGATGGCTGGCTTCATTTTATCGATTATTACGTCGGTCAAGACGACGAGATCGAGGCGATTCGCAGCCGGTTGTTGGCGGAGCTGGAGGAGGCCGAAGATCGTATCGATGCCGCGATCGCCGGCCTCGATGACGAGGCGGTAGAAGGGGCATTGGTGGATGCCGCAAATCGGGGTGTCAGAGTGCGTGTGGTCGCCGACGAGCATCTCGAGGATTCCGGTCAATTCGACACCCTCGTGGAGCATAATGGAATCGACGTCGCATTCGGCGATGGAGAATTGGCCTACCTTCCCGAGCCCCATTTGTCTCCGATTCTGGAGTATTGTGTCGACGAAGAGGACCATACCAACTGCACTCGTGCTCAATCGGATCAGCAGCAAAATACGGAGGGCATTATGGTGCGGCCCTCGGATTACAACGTGATGAGCCATACCTTTTTTCTGATCGATGCCACTTATGTGTGGAATATCACGGCACCGTTGAGCGACGAGCAGGGCACGTGGGCGGCCTTTCGAGCCATGAGCGAGGAATTGGCGAATAGTTTTGAACGGGAATTTCGCCAGATGCACGGCGGCGTATTCGCGACCACCTTGAGCGTGTACAACGGTCCGCTGAAGTCGATCACCCATCAAGATCCCCTGCGGATGACCAATCGCGGTCAGTTGCGAGTGCGCTTTAATCCTCAGGAACGGCTGGTCAAAAACGTGATCGACGAGGTGTTGCGAGCTCGGGCCTCTGTATTCGTGATGACCGAGAATTTGACCAACGAAGATTTGATCAACGCGTTGAAATACAAAGATGAAAACGACTTCGAGGTCCGTGTTTTGTTGGGTCAGGGCCAAGCCGAAAGCTTGGCCGACGAAGTCGCTGCGCTCAATCCCGTGGAGGCCCCGGAGCAGATGGGACGACTTCCGACGATGGTGGTCATCGACTCGGAGCGCGATCGAAATGGCAATCGACAGCCCCGTCTGGTGCAGATATTGAGCCACGAATTGTGGCGCGCCGAGCCCTTCGAAGTCCTGGCTCGGCTGCCCGCAAACTGGGTGCGCTTTTATCCCTCCGACACCTTCGCCGACGGAGTGATGTGGGAGATTGTGGAGTCCGGCTTCGGGTCGCAGCGCAATCCGGAGGCCGATCGCTTCATCGATACCTGGGAGAGCATGTGGCAGGAGGCGAGCGATGAATAAATATATGTTGAAGGTGCTGAGCGTAACGGTTGTGGTCTCCGTGATGGCCCTCGGGGCCTGGACGGGCTGCGCCCTCGATGATCCAGCGGATCAAGAAAGTGTGTCGAAGCCCCATCTGTCGGTCTTTTTTAACTCTCCGGGAGTTCGAGCCGGTACGGAGGTCAACCGAAAGCCCAGCGAGTTTATCTCGGAGCGAATCGATAATGCCCAGGTCTCGGTGCACGCCGCGGTCTACGGATTTAATAAACAAAATATCATCGACGCATTGGTGCGTGCCCATTATCGAGGGGTGGACGTCAAACTCGTCGGCGACGCCGGCGAGTATTCACGCGGCTCCCACGGCTACGCGACGATGGAGGAACATAAGATCCCGGTGCAGACGGGCAATCAATTCCACATCATGCACAATAAATTCTTCGTCATCGACGATCGTTTTGTCTTTTCCGGCACCGGCAATATTTCGCGCTCCGAATTCACGTTCAACAACAACAATTGGATCTGGGTCGACAGCCCGCCAATGGCCGATCTATTCAGACGGGAGTTGGATCAGATGTTCGAGGGTCGTTTCTCGGCCGCCAAAGAGCCACTGGATGGCCCCAATACCTTTCAGGTCGGAGATACGGAAGTGGAGGTGTGGTTTTCACCTCAGGACGACGCCATGGGGCGGATGCTCGAGGAGTTGAAGAAGGTCCATACGTCGATCCATTTTTCGATCTTCGCGTTTACAAAAGATCAAGTGGCCACCGAGTTTATCAATCATCACCGGCGTTTTCAGGAGTATAACGAGGAGAATGGATACGCCGATCTGCCCGTGCGAGAGCGGCCCAAGAAGGTGGTGGGGATTTTGGACCGATCGCAGTTGCATGGAAATGGTCAATATCATCAGGGGTATCGATTGATGGCCAACGGGGTACCGATGCGCCTGGACGGAAACGCAAATTCCCGAATCCCCGGTGACTACCAGGCCGGCGGTGGCCGTATGCATGCGAAGACGATGTTTTTGGACGCCGGCACCGAGGATGCACGGGTGATCACCGGGAGTTTTAATTGGTCGTCGGCGGCGACGATCTCCAACGACGAGGTGCTGTTTATCTTGCGCGGCGAGGAGATCACCGAGCAATATCTGAATGAGTACGACAATCTGTGGCGAACGGCCAAGGATCTGTCGACG
>SKPJ01000014.1 GCA_007119595.1 Myxococcales bacterium | reverse complement strand
TCGAAGCGGCGTTGCGGCTCACTCGACGATGCTACATCGCATCGCCTCGTCGCCGCGCCTTGTCCGACGCACACTCGACTTTGCAGTCTATCTCCATCAACTTCTGCTCACGGCGTTATAAATGCGGGATCCCGCTCCATGACGAGCATTTCAAACAGGATGTATCCCGGCGACCTCCACCTCATCTCCGTCGGCGCGGGTGACCGTCACGGCGTCATCGTCATCACTATGTTCAATCGTCAATCGGCGACCGCCTGTGGGGTCCTGAAATTCGCGTTTCATGTCGGTATGCTCCTTGATGTTGTCGTTCTGACGTAGCTCGGTCTCGGGCTCGGTCTCGGTCTCGGTCTCGGGCTCGGGCTCGGGCTCGGGATAGGATAACTGACCGAGAGACACGCATCAGCCTACGCTCGCAATCTCTATGGAGCCGACCGGGTCCACCTGGTGGCCGATCGGTTGACCCACAAGGTATTGTTGACGGAAAACTCGCGTGCCCTCGTCGCGCTGCCCGGAGGCTTGGGTACTCTGGACGAGCTCTTCTCCACTCTGTGCCAGATTCAGACCCGTACCATCTCTCATCGTCAAGTGGTGTTGATGGGCATCGACTTCTGGGAGCCCATCGTCGACACCATCGAGGCGGTCATACTCTCCGGCTCCCGGCAGACTATAAGTGCACGAGATCTGGATCTGGTCACTCTGACCGACGACCCCGCCGAGGCGGCCCGCATTGCCCTGGCTCCCCCGGAGCAGCTTCCGCCGAAGAGGGGGCGGGGTTAGCGCGGTGTTTGGCGAGGGAGAGGCTTCCCAGCCCTGATAATCTGGGGTATTGTGCAGATATTCGATGACTTTGGAAATGCGGGCGAGCCTAGAATTATAGGAGTTGTATATGAAGTGTGACGTCAAATCCCAGGTGCAGATCGACGGGCAAGCGAGCCGCGATCCGGGCGATGATGGTACGCGGACCGGTTACGGCAATGGGCTCATGGTCATCTGCGCGGGGTTGATGATCGCCGTGGGCAGCCTCTTGGGCATTCCAGGGTGCTCCATCTTCCAGAGTGACGATGACGCGTCCGAGGACAGCGAAGCGCCGGACGAGGACGAGACATACGCCGTGCGCTGCGAGGGGGGCGATGCGGACGCGTGTTTGGATTGGGGATTGCAGGTGTCGGAGAGTGATCCCCAAGAGGCCGAGCGGGCCTATACGCAAGGCTGTGAACTCGGCTCCGGAGGCGCCTGTAATAATCTGGGAGTGTTATTGAAGGACAGCGACAGTGAAGAAGCAGAGCGAAGCTACGAAAGAGGCTGTGAACTCGGCTCTGGACGCGCTTGCTTTCATCAGGGGTTGATGGCCATGGAGCGCGGCGACGACGACCAGGCGATCGCGCACTACCGTCGGGCCTGCGAGTTGGAAAATGCCGATGGCTGTAACAATCTGGCGGTGAGTCAGGAGGAGAGCAATTCGGAGGAAGCTGATCGGCTCTTTGCGAAGAGCTGTGAACTCGGCAGCGACGTGGCCTGTGCCAACCTGAGGTTGAGGTTTCGTATCCGTGGTGAAGAGGAGGAAGCGATTCCGATGCTTCGCAAGGGTTGTGAAGTCGAGAGTGCCGGCGCCTGCGTCAATCTGGGGTACATCCTGCAAGGTAGCGACTCGCAGGCGGCAGAGAGGGCCTTTGAGACAGGTTGTGACCTCGGCGACCGCGAGGCCTGTTATTCGCTGGGAGCGAAGGCACGGATCCGCGGGGATCTCGACGCAGCGACCGATCTGTTCCGCAAGGCATGTAACAAGGACCATTCCAGTGCCTGCTCTCTTCTGGCGTATCTCCTGGAGGCGAAGGACTCCGAAGAGGCAGAGCGAGAAGCGTCGAGAAATTGCGACCTCGGTGACGGCGAGGCCTGTTTTAACCTGGGAGCGACGGCTCTTCACAGCGATGACGAAGACGCGGCGATTGAGTTGTTTCGCAAGGGGTGTGAAGAAGATCATGCCGCCAGTTGTAATGATCTGGGGGTGATCCTGGAGGACAGCGATTCCGCAGAGGCCGATGGGCTCTACGCAAGAAGCTGTGAGCTCGGCATGGGGATGGCCTGTAACAACCTGGCGCAAAGGACCTTGGACCGCGGTGACGAAGGCGAAGCGATGACGCTGTTTCAAAAGGGTTGTGATGCAGGCTATGACCAAGCCTGCCACGGCGTGGGACATCTCGACGGTAGTCTTTAATCCTTCTTGAATTGTTAGATGGGGCCGATCGCATTGACTACTGACCGCATTGACTACTGACCGAGAGACACGCATCGGCCTAAGATCAGCAGATTGCGAGTCGAGATGGATGACAACCTGAGCCTGGAGTAAATCGAGGAACTCGGCCGACTGATGGCGGAGATCGACTTTACGAGCCCGACGTCTACGCAGGCCATCGAAAATGCCCTGAAGTCGACCATGCCGGAGCTGGAACTCCAGGAGCCCGTCGTCTCGGGCACGACCAAGTCACTCACGATCACCAGTCGTAGCGACAATGTCGACAAGGAGGTGCTCGGCGAGCTCGCTGGCGACCCCTCGTCCAGCCAGCCCGGGATTCCCCGGCAGTGCCATAGCTGCGGTCGCGAGGCCGGCGATGGAATCCGGTTCTGTCTGGGCTACGGGGCCGATCTGGACAGTCCGCCACCGATCACCGCCGCCGACAATCCATGGCCCCGGCAAACGCCGAAGATCACCAACGATAGCCCCCATCGCTAAAAGCTGACGACTGGGCGCAGCCGACGAAGTTCAGCGATAGGGAACCGCCGGATCAGCAGGAGACGACGACAAGACAGGGCTCGAAAAAGGATCTACTTCCGTTATTCCTGATGATCTTGCTTGTCTTTATGTCGCTCATGGTCGCGACCCTTATGTTATTATAGTCCTCAACACCTCGCA
Organism: Myxococcales bacterium; assembly: GCA_007119595.1. GTDB lineage: Bacteria > Myxococcota_A > Bradymonadia > Bradymonadales > Bradymonadaceae > SLJM01. The sequence goes on along the minus strand of SKPJ01000014.1, from coordinate 4,289 downwards.
GCGAATGCGTTGCCGCCCAAAATCCGCGTTCGAGCAGGCCCGTGCGCGTCTCTCGGACCGAAGGCCCGTGACCAAGTATGGCGCCCTCGCATACCGCGCGAGGCCCAGGCTGTGATCCTGTGGGAGAGCGCATCGGCTGGAGAGCGGCGGGACCCGGGTCGTTGAGAATCTACAATTCTCGCAGGGTAACGCGCTCATCGCCGATGCCCACGTGGATGTCCAGTTCTCCACTGCGAACTTCGACGTAGAACAAAACCGACCGAGCAAAACCGGACCGAAGGCCCCCCAAGGCCTCTATCCACAATTGAGGCACGAACAGGTCGCTGGTTCCTCGCAAACCTGACTGCACGTCGATGTGCTACCGCATAGCACGTCACATCCACTGCTACAGGTTTGGCTGCACGTCGATTGACCGCCGCAATTCTCGCTGCAATTGCCTCCCGAGCAGGTGAAGTCACAGGTCGATCCACCGCCACAATCAAAGCCGCAATTACCGCCGGCGCAACTGACCTCGCAGGTGGAACCACTGCCGCAATCAAAGTCACAATTTCCATCTGGGCATGAAAAACAGCACTCATCGGAGCTGCAGAAGCAGGTCTCGCCGGTCGTGCATTCGATGGGATCGCCGCCGTCACTACAGGTGCCATCATTGAAACAGATGTCACCGCAATCGACGGCGTTACCGCAGACGTCTGTCACCGTGCCACATTCAGCGCCTTCATCATCGCAAACCTCCTCGTCGGAGCGCGGTTCATCGCAAGTACAAGTGGCTCCCTCACAGATATCGGGGTCGGTGCATTGGTCGTCGTCATCGATGCAGTTGCCATCGTCGCATTGTTCACAACCTGTACAATTGTCATCTACGTCGACGCATTGACTATCATCGCACTCCTGGCAACCGTCACAGGGCGAACATTCCACGATCTCACCACAGACATCGTGGACGGACCCACATTGGGCTCCTTCATCGTCACAAATCGCTTCGTCAGTGCGCGATTCCTGGCATACGCAGTGGCCAGCGTCGCAGACGTGATCGCTCTCGTTGCAGTCGGCGCTTGATTGACACTCGGGAGGTTCTACACAGGCGTTGTCTTCACAGATATCGCCGCCGTCACAATCGCCGCACTCAACCGTCTCTCCACAGACGTCGATAACGGCCCCACAGGCAGCGCTCTCCTCGGTACAGATGACCTCATCGGAGCGCTCATCGCTGCAGATACAGTAGATGTCCTCACAGGTTTGGTTGTCGCCGCAATCAGCGGTTTCGACGCATTCCACGCATTGTTCATCATCACAGATATCGGAGAGGCAATCCGTGTCGAGGACACAGAGCATCTCTGTTTCACATGGGGGGCAGTCCGGCCCACCGCAGTCGACGTCTGTTTCCTCGCCGTTGAGTACGCCGTCATCACATCGCGCTTCGAGGCACTCTCCGGCATCGGCATCGCAGATACCGCTGTCACAATCGGAGCCGCTTTGGCACTCCGGTTGTTCGGCATCCGGTTCGGGCTGCTCGGCATCCGGTTCGGGCTGCTCGGCATCCGGTTCGGGCTGCCCGGTATCCGGTTCCGATTGTGCGGCATCTTCGGGGACCCCGGTGTCTGGATGACTTTCAGTATCATCGCTGTCGCATTGGCAAGCATCGAATGTACCGTCTTCATTACAGGTCTGTGCGCCATCGTTCCCGTTGGGACAGCTACAAGCCACCGAGGCCCCCGGCGTGCAGGCCTGATCATCACCGCTGCATCCGCTGGCGAATATGAGGAAGAGGAAGGATGCCGCGATTGCAGCGCCAATTTGCCAGGATTGTATTCTCATCTACAAACTCCGTAGGTAGGGCCCGAGGCTTCGGGTAGCGCACTCGATTTCGCGAAATTGCGATATTATTCGATTTTTTCATTGCGGTAAATGGCATGTGGCGTATGCCAACGGCAACATAGCACATGCCGATAGGCGGGCTTCATGACGCCCTGAGGTGCTGCGAGGTCAGGATGATGTCCACCTCTTGATGTCCACCTCTCGGGCGGGCGATCGGGATTATTTATCTCCTCTCGAGCTCACTCATCAACCACTTCGATCTGCTCTTCGTCGATGCCGTGCTTATCGACGAGCAGCGAGGTCAATGCCTCCACACTCTTGCGGTGGACCTCGCCGAGATAGGAGTAACTGACACCGCCTTTTGTTCTACCGGAAATCCCTGAGCCCATACGAAAGGCCTCGGACTCTTTCATGATCGCTTTTCGCGTGTCGTCTTCCGGTGTTGGAAAGCGAACCGTGACCAGGTCGTAGGGACTGACCTCCTTATGATGGAGGGTATCGCCGTCGAGGCGCAATATATGTAGGCCTTTTTTGTGGCCGACGAAAAACCGTTCCACACCGCCGCCGCCTTGAAAGCTATACCCATTTAGATCGCTGATCTTGGCGATGACATCAAAGCTCTTCGAATCAAAGACGGTGACCGACTTTGTCTGCTCGTCGAGAACATAGAGATCGTCACCGACCAGGTCGATATCAGCACCGAAATACTCGCCATCACCCACGGCAGATCCCGTTCCCCCGTCCACCAAGTGCAAGACCTTCGAGGCCCTACCGGCGACACGAGAGACGTAGACGACGCCCTCTTCCAAGGCCAACCCGAACAATTCGTTCTCATAGACGCCGCATCCATGCCAGATGTCTTCAAAGCGCTCATTACCGGGACGCCACAATGCCATGATTCCCGTCGGACCGTCGGAGACGACGACACCGTATTTGGTGACCCTCAACGTCGAGCCCCCGCCAAACTCCTCATTGCTCCATTGATCGGAATAGGTATAGAGATTTCGTCTTGTATATTCATCGAAGAGAGTCTCTCGATCCATGGGAATCGACAGCTCCCAGCCCTCCTCTGGATCACCGACGACAAATAGGGGACCATTCTCTCCGTCGATGACCCCGACCAGCCGACCATCGTCGAGGACACCCAGGGCGTAGGCCTTAACGTCGAGATTCCCCTCGACCTCCATGGCCTCCAGGTCGACGATCTCCACTTTGTAGGGAGGATAATAACTGCCGGTGCCCTTGTAGAGTCGTCCCGTTTCAGGGTGAACGAAAAATGGTTCCAGCCCCTGTTGACGGGTTTCCATATTGCGCACCATCTCGAGATTTTCGTCGAAAAGGCGCAGATCATTGGAATAATATTGTAGAAGAGTCTTTCCATCACTCCAGATACTCATGAAAACTCCAAAAATTCGTTGAGAAACCAAAACACGACATACGTCATAGATCTAAAAACAAACAAATATTGCAATTGGGGACCAATCACAAGCGCAAGAAAGCATCCGTAAAAAATCATCCAATCTGAACGCGAATTCCATATATAGCGGGGTAAGCTCGGTTTTCTCGAAAGAGTCGCCACCTCAAAATGAAGTCGTCTCGCGGATGAAGAGAAGAACGTCGAGGGTACCAAAAAATGGCGTTGCTGATCGGTCGATGTGGCTTGTTATGCCGCGGACCGCTCCGCGAGTGTCTGCGCCGACTGCCAGAAATGACCCCGGACCCCTATCACTTTTCGAAGCTCTGCTCACACCGAAGATCTGCCAAGAACGCGTCTAAGTCGGGGTAGGCTTCCTCAAACGCGTTGGACGTAAACAATTGGTAGACCGGGCCGTCCTCCAGGTTCGGATCGACGCCGATCCACTGCTGCTCATCTTCGTAGTCGTAGTCCTCACCAACGCCCATTGATGAGATGGGCATTCGATCCACGAATTCGCCGAGCTTTCGGTCGTAGAATTCTTCGTAGAATAGCCCGATCACCGCCTGGGCTGTGAAGTTGACCTTGCAGTCGAGTTCCTGGCAGATCCAGCCCTGGTAGCTCTTGTATTCCTCCTCTTCATAAAACCGCCGAAGCCGCCCCTCGAGGGTGACCTCGTGGTTCTCCTCCACCACCTCCAGCAGGTTCTCGGGCGGTATTTCCTCAAACGCGGGGTCCCGCTCCCGGGCCAGCGTCAGATACAACACGTATGCCAGCATCTGATGGGATTCAGCGGGGTCGTCAAAGACCTCCACCTCCACCTCATCTCCGTCGGCGCGGGTGACCGTCACGGTGTCATCGTCCTCATTATATTCAATCGTCAATCGGCGACCTGTGGTGGGGTCCTGAAATTCGCGTATCATGTCGGTATATTCCTCGATGTTGTCGTTCTGACGTAGCTCGTGCTTGGAACCTCGTGCTCGTAGCTCGTGCTCGTAGTTCGTGCTCGGAAGCTCGTGCTCGTAGCTCGTGCTCGGAAGCTCGTCCTCGGTGCTCG
>SKPJ01000006.1 GCA_007119595.1 Myxococcales bacterium | reverse complement strand
GTAGAGCCGGAGCCGGTGGACGTAGAGCCGCAACCGGTGGACGTAGAGCCGCAACCGGTGGACGTAGAGCCGCAACCGGTGGACGTAGAGCCGGAACCCGATTCGTCGCAGGGCGCGCCGCAGCACCGCCCTCAGCAGGCACCGTCGGCTCGACCGCAGGCACCGTCGGCTCGACCGCAGGCACCGTCGGCTCGACCGCAAGCAACAAGTGGTGGAGATGTACCTGTAGCAGTTCCCGACAGGTCTCCGATCAGCGAGCAGCCGGCCTTTGGTGCAGAGCCGGCAACTGGTGCAGAACCGGCAGCGAAGCCGCCCGTCGATCAAGCGGTGAGCGCCACAGACGACACCGCCGAGGCCTCCGCCGATGGCTCGGAGCGGGTGATCGCTTTGATTCAAAAGGGATTCGGACTGCTCAGTGGGGTCGTCATGCTCGTGCTCAGCGTGGTGGGGATCCTGTTGGATGGCGTGCCGGAGCAGACCATGGGATTGGGCGTGATGGCGACCGCTGTGCTACTCGGGTTAGTGGTGGTGGCGGTTACCATGACTTCGGTTTCCACGAAGGTGCAGTCCGCGATCTATGCGGTCATCGCCATGGTGGCTCTGCTCGGTTTCGGTATGGGTTTGGCGATCGAACTCAGTGTATTGATGATCATTTCCCTTTTCGCTGGAGCCATGCTGCTATTTTGTTCGGCCGCGTTTCCGGCGGTGGGCCGTAAGATGATGGCTAGCGTCTGATCTATGCGGGCAAGGCTGCCCGCGCTTTGGTTCGATGTGCGGGCAAGGTTGCCGGGACCATTAGCAATAAGCAGTTTCGTATGTCCGATCGATTATTGGTTCAAAAATATGGGGGTTCTTCGCTCTGTGATTTGGAGCGGGTTCACCGGGTCGCCGAGAAAATCGTATCCACCCGAGAGCAGGGCTACGACCTGGTGGTCGTGGTCTCGGCGATGGGAGATACCACCGACGATCTGCTGGAGATGGCAAAGCAGTTGTCCACAGACCCATCGCGTCGGGAGTTGGATATGCTGCTGTCGGTGGGAGAGCGCATCTCCATGGCGTTGATGTCGATCGCGATTCACTCTCGAGGCCATGAGGCGGTGAGCCTGACGGGCTCTCAATGCGGTATTATTACCACCCACAGCCACGCCAATGCGCGGATCATGGATGTGCGTCCCTTTCGCGTCCAAGACGAATTGGAAAAGGGGCGCATCGTCATCGTCGCCGGTTACCAGGGAGCGAGCTATCGCCGGGACGTCACGACCCTGGGGCGCGGCGGAAGCGATACCACGGCGGTGGCGCTGGCGGCGGCGTTGGATGCCGAAGCCTGCGAGATCTACAGCGATGTAGACGGGATCTACAGCGCCGATCCACAGGTGGTGGTCGATGCTCGTCAGTTGGAGAGCTTGAGTTATGACGAGATGCTGGAGATGGCGCGAAGTGGGGCACGGGTCCTAAACGAGGAAGCCGTGGAATTTGCCCGGCGCGCAAAGATCGCTCTATATGCCCGCAGCACCCACGCGGCCACTGGAAAGGGGACGTTGGTGCGCCGCGTCGATCTGCGGAGCGAAGAACTCGAACGAGCCGAACAGGGCTGCCCGGCCGTTGCCGTCAGTCACGTCCAACGGGGATTGTGGATCGAGGCCGGCAAAAGCGCCGACGCCATGACCGCATTTCTCGATGACCATGAGTGCGCCGTATTGGAGTGGACCCCGGGAGTTGAGGGCCGGGCCTACTTGAGCGTCGACGATATCCATGGAGTGGAGTCATTTCGCCGGCATCTCGACGATATCGGCGACGATGTACGGACGCGGAACGCGGGATTGGTGAGTGTCGTGGGAACCGGGATCGGGCGTCGCGGCGGATGGGCTCGCCAGGGGCGAAATGCCTTGGATAATACGGACGTGGAACGCCACCACCTGGTGGTATATCCCGATCGGATCAGTTGGATCGTCGACTGCGAGCACGTCGAAGAGGCAGCTCAGGTGCTCCACGGCGAGTTAGTGGGCTCCGACTGAGTCCGCCCGGGCTTGCCTTGTCTCTTTTTACTATGAATCTGTTCGGGGGGGTTCAAGAAAGAACAAAGCCGACACCCTTTGGGCGCCGGCTTCCGTGTCCTTTCGTGTGCGAAGTAAGTCGGAAGGAATTTGGTAAGAAATTCCTGAAAAGAGATGGGGAAAGGATTAGGGGAAGGAATATGGCAAGATGCAACCTACCTCGCACACGAAAGAGCACGGTCAAATGTTCTCAAACTCAGTGATCAAACGTCGGCTGAAACCCTCTTATTCCACACCCACTGTAATATATCAACAGGGCTGCAAGAAAATCGCCGACTTGTCACCATCAACAAGGTATAAATTACAGCATATGTGGAAAATGTCAAACAAACTGTAAAAATACCGGGAAAATATCTGTTTCTTGGGTGATCTCATTGGCGATGGGCCAAGATAACGGGCCAACGTGGGGGCGATCGTCCGGCCCGGAAATCGGTGAATGTCGGGGGAGAAATGGTTTTTCTTATGGATCGACCACTTCCAGGTCGTCGAGATCGATCAATTGGAGAATCAGATTTTGTCCCACGTTGGTTTCATCGAGGACGAGCCGCTGGTCGTGGTAACCGGGGTGACGTAAGAGCAATTCCAGATCGTCGTCCCCGAATAATGAGTCGGTGATGACGTGGGGGGTGGGGCCCAATAACTCCTGGGAGTCACCATCAATGATGAAGAGTTCGGCATTGGAGGGAGATGTCTTGATCTGTAGGCCGGAGGGCAAAATATCGGGACCTGGTATCTCTTCTTCTGCCACCGTTGCAGCCGTGCCCTCATCGGGCTCCTCGCCGGCCATGGTGAAGAAGAACCACCCCAGATTGGTGAGGATCAAGCCGGCCAGGGCAGCGGTCAATAAATAGCCGCTGGGCCTGGGGCCGAGGGACTCCGCCGACGATCGATCTTCGAGTTGTTGATTGGAGGAGGCTTCCGGTTGTGAAGGGTCGGAGGTCTCTTGTGATTTGCGGGCCTCGTCGGCTGGCTCGGGCCCTCGTACGGCCCGGCGAAGGGCTCGAGAAAAGGCATCGATCGAGGGCCAGCGATCGCCGGGCTCGCGGGCGAGGGCCCGGTCGATGACATCGGCGATATCCTCGTCGACTCCCATCTGTGCAAGTGAGGGCGCCTCTTCGGTCTTGATGCGCAGGATCCCCTCACTGGCGTCGACGGGATCGTCGAAGAAGGGGTGAACGCCGACGAGGAGGCGATAGGCGAGCGCGGCCAATGCCCACTGGTCGGCTTCCGGCGTCAGGTGGGGCGGGGTCGGTTCGGCGTTCGAGCCATCGCCGGCATCGTCGGGTGGTGGTTTCTGATCTCGTGCGGCGACGTCAAAACACTCCGGTGGAAATGCCTCGACGAGCTCGGTGGTCAAAATGGCCTGTGGCATGGCGACGAGCTGAGCCATGGAGGGGCTAAGCCCGAAGTGGCTCAGGCGAGCGTCGCCAAAGGAGGAGGCGTCGTCGGGAAGGAGAATCCACTCCGGCTTTAGATTGCCGTGACAGATCCGGACTTCGTGGGCCGCCTCCAGCAGCGCGGCGAGTCGCTCGAGCAATTCCAAAACGTCATCGGGGGCGAATACCCCCTGCGTCTGAAGTTGAGCAGCCAGTGACGTACCGGGTACGGTCTCCTCGATGACGAAGGGAATGCCCTGGTCGATTTCCCCAAAGTCGATGGCGGCCGACAATCCGGGGGCTTCAAGGGTGCTGGCCCGTTGGGCCGCCGCCTTGATGGACTCCCCGCAGGCGGGATCGGCACCGGCCTCCACCAGTCCGGAGTAGACGGTGATCTGTACGGGATGATCGAAGGGATCTTGAGTGGCCGCATAGCGGGTGACCAACCCGAAGGAATCGATCTGTCGATCGAGGTGATAGTGATGTTCGAGTGCGAGGGTGCCTCCCTGGAGATTTTCCATGAAACTACCTCATTCACTATCGGTGGAAGGCGTTGCGGCCGCAGGAATTCCGCCTTTGCGGGGATCGGAGACGCCGATCCAGCGACCGTCGTGTTTGCGGATCAATTGCACCGCATTATGGGCCGGACGTGACATCAGGTCATGGCCGAGTTGGCGCAATCGATCGGCTGCCGGGATATCGTCGTATTCGATGATCAAGGTGTCTGGGATCCACTGGTGGTGGAGTCTGGCCGCCGTGATGGCGTCCAGCGGATCGGCGTCGTAGAGCAGGGAGTGAAGAATTGCAAAATAGACCCCGGAGATGATCATGGGTCCCCCGCTTGCGCCGAGTGTCATCACGGGCTGGCCGTCGCCATCGAGAACAAGAGTGGGGCTCATCGAGGAGAGGGGCCGCTTTCCGGGGGCCACCGCATTTTGCTCATTGCCGACCAGACCGAAGATGTTGGGTGTGCCGGGCTTGATGGTGAAGTCCGCCATCTCGTTATTGAGGATCAGACCGAAGTCCGGGACGTAAACCATGGAGCCAAAACGGGTGTTGATGGTGCTCGTGCAGGCGAGCATATTTTCGTCGCTGTCGACCACACTGAGGTGGGCGGTGCCGCCCTCCCCGAAGTCGGGGGCAGTGGTCCCGTAGGCATCGATATCGAGCACTCCTTCGGGATCGATACGAGCCGCCAACTGGGCGGCATATTCCTGGGAGGTCAATTTTTGCACCGGCACGTCCACAAAATCGCTGTCGCCGAGCCAGTGGGCGCGGTCGGCGAAGGCGTGTTTCAGGGCCTCCAGCATTGCATGGAGGCTGGCCACGTCATTCGGATCGTCGGACAATTCCACATGGTGCAGGATATTGAAGGCCTGGGCCAGCGCAATTCCTCCCGACGACGGGGGGGGCATGGAGTGGATCTGGTGGTCCATAAAATGGCCCACCGTGGGCTCTCGCGGGATGACCCGGTAGGCCGCGAGATCGTCGGTGCTCAGCACGCCGTAGTGACGCTGGGTGGTGGCGGCGATGGCGTCTGCGATCGGTCCGACGTAAAACGGGCGCACTCCTTCATCGCGCAGCAAGGTCAGAGCGTTGACCAGATCATCGCGGACCAGCAGCTTATTCTCCGTTAAGAACCGGCCCTCTTCATCCTGAAAGATAGCCGCCAATTTCGGGCGTTTCTCCAGCTCTTCGGCATGGTCCTGGAGAATGTCGGCCAGAGTCTCGGTGACCGGAAAGCCGAGCTCGGCGAATCGGCGTGCGGGCTCGACGACTTGCTCCCATTCCAGTTCACCAAATCGCCCGTGGAGGGCCCATAACCCGGCCGGCTCACCCGGGGTGGCGACGGCCAATCCACCGCGGCGGGCCAACTGGCGTTGGGGCTCGCCATCGGCGATATACATATCGCGATGGGCCTGCCGGGGGGCGGTTTCACGAAAGTCTAGCACAGTCGTTTTCTCTTTGGCGGCTTCTCGGTACAGACAAAATCCTCCCCCGCCGAGGCCGGAGGCGAAGGGATTGGCGATGCCGCCCACCAATAGGCCCACCACGCCGGCGTCGGCGGCGCTCCCGCCGGCCTCCAGCGCTTCGGCGGCGGCCTCCGAGGCATAGCGATGATCGGCGGCGACGATGCCGTGCTGCGATTGGACCCGGTGTTGTGGAAGATTTTCGAAGACCGGCTCGTCGACCCATTCGTCGTTTATCCAGAAGGGACTGACCTCTTCTTCATCGGCCTCATCGTCTCCGGCAAACGCCGAGGCCGAGATCAGTAAAATGAGGCCCAAAACAGCGGCAAAAAGGCGATATCGGCTGAGATCCATGATGGTCTTTCCGAGTGTTGACAATCGGGGGGGGATTTCTACACTGCGCCGCGAAGCGAGGAATTTCTTACCAACCTCGTGTGGGGTTGCCAAGTCCACCCGGCGCGCGATGGCCCGGCAACCATCTCGAAGTAGGCAAAAGCCAGTCCTGAATACGGCAGAGTATATGATGGTACGTTCTTTCTTTGGTCTCTTCGGCGAAAGTCCCTTTCCCTACCTTCACGAGATGGCCAAACGGGTAAAGGAATGCGCCGATGAAGTTCCGAAATTATTCGATGCCTTCTTCGACGGAGATTACGACGAGGTGCTGGCGATAGCGGAGCGGATCAGTCATCTGGAGCACGAGGTGGACGTGGTCAAAACCCGGATCCGCGACAGCATGCCAAAGACCCGTTTCATGCCCGTAGACCGGCGCGATCTCTTGGAGGTGCTGGCCAATCTGGACGCCGTCGCCGACGCTGCCGAGGATGTGGGGAAATTATTTACTCTGCGGGAGATGGAGATCCACGAGGAGCTCAGTGAGCCCCTCAAGAGTTTGGTGCGCCGCGTGCAGCGCACGGTGGACAAGGCCGTTGAAATCGTGGGCGGTCTCGAAGTGTTGGCTGATGTGGGGTTTTCCGGCAAGGAGGCCGATCGGGTCATGGAGATGCTCGACGAGCTTAATCGGCTGGAGCACGAGGCCGACCTGGTGCAGGACGAATTGGCCCGAAAATTGTTCAGTATCGAAGACGATATCAAGCCAGGCAGTCTCTTTATCTGGAACAAAATCTTCAACGAAGTCGGTGATATGGCCAATTCCGCGGAGAGAATGGGCAACCGGCTTCGTTTGTTTTTGTCCGAGTAACCAATCGGTTCTTTGTTTGGGGGGCGCATGGGGGCGAGCGTCGTGGGGGACTCAGTTGAGATTGACCGAGTGGAAAGCAAGAGTGCCAATACGATCCGTCACGTAACACGCCTCGCCGTGCGCGAAGGTGGTCAGATCGATCGGGACGAGCAAGAGTTTCAGGTCCCAAACGATCATCTGGAAGTACCACTGGGAGTCAGCCTTTATGGGCTTTGATATATTCTTCATCGAATCGCCCAACAATATAATCCTGTGGGCCGCGTTGGCCTTCGGGTTTTATATGGCGTGGAGCATTGGTGCCAACGATGCCGCCAATGCGATGGGGACCAGTGTCGGCTCGGGGGCGATCAGTTTTAAGGAAGCGGTCATCATCGCTGCGGTCTTCGAGTTTTCGGGCGCCGTATTGGCCGGTGCAACCGTGACCGATACGATGCGTCGAGGAATCGTCGATCCCCTATTATTCAATGATGCTGCGCTGATCGGTTCCACGGAGGGAGATGTTATCTTCATGCTGGGGATGCTCGCTTCTCTGATAGCGGCCGCACTCTGGCTTCACGTAGCGGCTACCTTTGGGTGGCCTGTGTCGACGACGCATAGCATCGTGG
>SKPJ01000084.1 GCA_007119595.1 Myxococcales bacterium | reverse complement strand
TCGAATCACGTCCGCAGTTGTCGTCATCGGTACAGCTCACCTCGCATGCTCCGTCGGTGCATTTACCGCTGTCGCAGTCGTCGTCGATTTCACAGCTTCCGGTAAATCCACACCGACCTTCGTGGCAATGTTGATGGGAGGGGCATTCAGTGTTGGTGGAGCATTGCGGGACGCAGTAGCCATCGATGCTACAGAATTCGAGGTCAAAACAGGAAGTGTCGTCATCGCAGCGGCGGGCAGAGTCGCAGACGCCGTCGGAGCAGCGCCGGGAGTTGCAGTCAGCGTCATTATCACAACTGGTGGTATCGTTGTTGGGGATGCAATAACGCCCGGCGGAGCAGATGAATTGGCCACCGCAGTCTTCATCGACGGCACAGACCTCGGTGCATGCTCCACCGCGACAGATCATCTCGCCATCACAATCTCCATCGATTGAGCAGACATCGGGACAGTAGGCATCGGTGCAATCTTGGTCGTAGACGTCGTCCTCACAGGATGAGCAGCCGGCGCCGATCAGGAGGAAACAAACGACGGAGAGGGTAGCAACCCAGGGGGAATAGCTTCTGGAATCGAGTCGTTGTGGCTTCGAGAAAAGGGGGGTGAACATGATGAGACTCCCTGGGGATCGCATTGAGGACGCCAACACAGTCGATTGGACGCTGGGGCTGTGGAGAATATTCACGGCTGGAGCAAATGTACGTGTGTACGCGACAGGCCAGCAACTATATGGGCTACAGGTTTTCCTTGTAATCTGGCTCCAAAGGTGCCAAAAAACGATGCAAGGCTCTTGGGAATAACGGAGGTGACACGCGACTATTGCAGTGTCATCTATGGATTTCCAAGAGAAGGTGTCCAACGACGCAGCGAAGCACTCGAAGAATACTGGAGACGCAAATGCGTTTGTATAGCGGGCAGGTAACGGTCGTCGCCAAAGAACTCTGTGATCTCCTCGTAGACGGAGGGGATCTGGAGGTGACGGAGGAGAATATTCCGGAGGTCGAGAAGGATATCGAGTCCGTATTGCGGGAGTTTATTCGACTCGATCGAGAATTGGTCGATCAGGCTCGCGATATCATCTCTCGGGAAGGGCGTGGGAGCATTGGCGGCAAGAAACGGAAGCTGGCCAAGCAAAAGGGCTTGTCGATCGTCGATGATCCGGTGGGATATATCATCAATCAGATCATCGAGACCTTTTTTCACTCACATTTTGTGGAGGAAGTGTACTCTCTGGACCGCGAGATGCGCCGGAAGATGGCTCCCGTATTAAAGCAGCATATGAGCGTGGATGAAGAACTCGACGAGGAAGTGCGGGACAAGATCAAGAACCTCGAAGAGGGATCGCAGGCCTGGGATATCGAGTATCAGAAGGCAATGGGTAAGCTGAAGCGAACGAGAAAACTCGAGGATTGAATGCTTGTCTCGCCGACTGATGGAGGTGTTTTTCAGTAGCTCCTTTCACGGGCTCATAAGCGGAGGCACCTGTTTTATCGGTGCATCTACGTGAAATATTCGGATCAGAAACTAAAAAGGGATTTTCAGCGGGAGTGATCACAAGGAGTCCCAAGGGCGCGGTGTGTCGTCCAGGATGCGCTCGCGATTGCGGTTCCACCAGCGGGTCCAGAATCGATAGCCGTCATTGGGGTGATCCCACTGCCGTGGGACCCACCGTCCGGTCCATTCCGAAAGAACACGGTTGATATTGTAGGCGATGTGGGGATCGGCGGTGCGCAGCAGGGGAATGAGGTCGTCGATTGCGTCGACCTGTTCCCATTTCTCGACGCCGTATTGGGCGAGCATATCGAGGAGCATACTCTGGCGGTCGGGATCCGGTTTTTTCTTCTTCCACCATTGCTCCCATTCACGTAGGGCCTGTGCGTGGACCTCGTTGAGTGATTGCGCACTCCAGTCTACGTCGTCGCTGCGGGCAGTGAGACGGAAGAGTTGTAGTGCCAGGCGCTCGCGGAAGACCGGTGATGTTTCTTCACCGAGTGCGTCGATGAGTTTGGGGACAAGGCGGGGGTTCATGCGATGGGCCAGGGCGTCGATGGCGAGCATTCGCTCGTTATCGTCGAGGTCTGTACGACGGTAGCGGGCAAAAGCGATATCGGCAGCGGTGTCGGACCGAGCATCGCGGAGAGCCCGGTACAAGACCCGTCGGTGGCGGTTTTCGATATCGTCTCGTTCAAGGCTCTGGGCGATCATGTGAACACCGGCGTCGGTACGGATCGGCAATTCGTCGAGTACCTCGTAGGCCTTTTCGCGCACCGCTTCATCGTCATCGACGATGCCAGATTGGAGGGCTACTTCGGGGGCGTAGGGAGAGGAGATATCGCGGAGAAATTGCAGTGCTTGCAAACGGATCTCGGGATCGGGATCGTCAAAGGCGCGCTGGAGTTGGCGAGTGCGAGCAAGCAGATTGGGTTCGTGCCAATGGTGCCATTCCCACTGAGGTCCCCAATTGAGGCATCCCTCGAGACGGTCGATTCGGGCACACCCGACGCGCAGGTGAAGGTGGTCGTCGTGAGGAGCGGCGTCGGTGGGTTGATGCAGCACCTTGGCCGCCCGGTCGATCAATTCTCGTGGCTCGTCGATTTCGATGGCATGTTCGATGAGCAAAATCTTCAATCCCTCGCTTATGAAGAGCCACTGGACTTTGATCTCCGGGTCATTCAACAGGGCTCGCACGAGGGCCCAATTTCTGGGGACATCGAATTGAAGCGGTGGATCATGGGATCGACCGTCGTCGTCGAATTCGATGAGATCGGGAGCGGGGATGGATGCGCCGTCCTCGTCGAGGACATAAAAGGCGATATCGGCATCGCGACCGGCTTGGTGGGAGGCACTCCAGGGAATGGGGCCTCCGCTTCGAAAGCCGATATTTCCAACGCGCAGCGGCGCGCCGCCGAGTTGGTCGTGGACTTCGCGGCCGGCACGCTCGATGGCGCCGACGAGTTCGGCGGTGCCGTATCGAGTGTTGCGCTGTCGGTGGCGCTCGATGATCTGGTGGTGGTCGCCCTCCACCGATAGAGCAGCGGCATTTCGGAGATAGCCCTGGCGGATGGTTCCCTGAGAAAGAGACCCGCCCACGGAGCGGTCGGGATTTAGGATGTCGCGATAATCGAGGGGCTCTTCGGGGAGAGTGCGATAGGCCGGTACACTGTCGATGGCGGCAGCCACGGCTTTTTCAACGATGGATTGTGAATCCACGAGCGCCGGCGTCGGATCGATCGGTGGCGGAGCAAGGAATGGAAGAGGCGTCGGAAGTGCGCTGTACTGTTCGGAGGGTGAATCATCAGTGGTTTTCATGGAGGGCGCACTGCCGCAGACAAAGAGGCCTGCAACGCTGAACAAAGTGATGTAGGTCTTAAGTCGGTGGGACATAGGCGGAAAAAAGTTTTCGCAAGTAGGCGATCAGCTCTACCATGGGATTGCGCAGCGGTCTGGGACAGTGTAGCTGGAGAGTAGTCATAGTCGCAAATCTTTCAAGAAGTTGAAGGGTATATGAACAAACGTGGTTCGGTGGGTATCTGGGGGTTCATCATCTTGTTGACGGTGGGGAGTGCCTTTTTGGGTTGGACGCGGTTGTCCGGTCTTCCCAATCTGGACATGCTTCTGGGACCGGATTTGACAGTTCGTCACGTCACGGTGGAAGGCAGTCCAATGACCGACGGTCAGCCATTTCAGCGAGGAGATGTCTTGCGGGCGATTTCGTCGTCCTCGGAGTGGCACTCGGTCGATGATCTGCAGGAATTGAGCTCCATGTTGCCGTCGTTGATTTCGGAGGCTGAGCCCCGAGAATACCAAGAGGTCGATGGGGAACCGATCGTCGGCGAGCAGGAAAGAGTGGACTCCGATCTCGTGGTATTGGATTATCAGTTGTTTCGCCCGGTGCATCGCTTCTCATTGGCGATGCAGGGAGAAGTGGTAGATCCGACAGAATTGCCGCCAGGGGTCAAGCCGGAGGATCGCCTCGTGGAGGTAGATGGACGGCTATTACCCGACAAGATGGGACCAGAGGGGATTCGCAGCGTTGCGGCGAGTCGCCCCGATGCCGTATTGGGATTTGAGCGTCCGGACGCCGTGTTTTTCGGCCAGATGGAGGTGGGTGCCACGACCCACCATCCGGGTGTACCGCTGACGTTTTTATTGGTGTTGCTCGTCATTGGGGTGTTGTGGAAGTGGCATTCCGATGCCGTAGGAGCCTGGGCGGGATATTTCATTGCCCTGGAAACCCTGTGTTTGGGGTGGTTGTTCGTGTTGGTCTTTGGGTTCCAATGGGTGCTCGCCGACGATGTATTGGCGGCCGGTGTAATCGTGGCGTTATTGATGCTTCGGCCGCTGGCGATTTTTGGGCGGGAGCAAGCCGGGGGTGAAGGGGGAAGCGGAGGGGCGATTTCGCTGGGGATAGGGGTCGTGGCGTCAGCGACGCTGGTTGGATTGTTATTCAGTGGCACGATGCAGAATCCGGAGGAGGCGCTCCACGCGGCGGCAATCGTCACCGGGTTATTTATCATCTACGAATTGGCGGCCAGCGGTATCGAAGGGGATTCGATGCTCAGCCTCGGCGATCGTGGGGGGTATTTGGCCGGTGTGGTTGTACTCGGTTTATTCGCCTGTGTGGTGTCGATGGTGATGGAGCCGGTGGCCTTTCAGGAGGATCGCTGGCGCTGGTTTGTCGTATTGATCCCATCATTGATGTGGTTTGGTGACGTCTTGTACGCGCTGAAATACGGTGCCCACTCGGCGATGGGAGAGATCGCTGATCATCGCTCGCGCATCAAATTGATCCGAAGATATCTACGGGAGATGGCATTGGAGATGCCGCATACGGATCTGCGTATCGTCGCAAAGATCGATGGAGCGTCGATGGAATTGAGCATGGACAAAGACCGGGTGGAAGTACGGCAATGCGATGAGGCATTGGTTGATGCGGTGGAGATTCTGATCAATGAGAGTGCGCGGATCCCACTTCCCGAGGGAATCGATCGGCAGAGCCATCCGATGGCCGGAATCGCGAAGGCGATGAATATCTCGATGGCGGTCAAGTTGACCCTTCCGGTGGGAAGTCTGAGCCTCGACAAAAGTCGAGTCGACGTGGTTCTTGTGGGAATGCACGATTCGGGGGACGGGAATATTCCGTCCTATGCATCGAGTGAAACCCTGGACCAGGCGCAGGAGTTGTGGACTGGCTCGGTGGCTTCGGCGGCGATCATCGAAGTGCTATCCGGAATCGCATCGGCGGGTACGGCCGGAGGACAATCGCGAAGAGCTTCGTCGACAAAGGCCACGCCGCGGTTGGAGCGCGAACTACAAGAAGCCAAGAAATTGGCGGAACAATTCGAGGAGGAACGAGCCTCGATGGTGGAGGAGCGCGAGCAGCTACGAGAGGAACTCGCAGTTCATCAAAGGGGCACAAAGATTCAGCAAGTGACGACGCGTCCGGCCTATCCGATGCCCGGGGAAAACCAGGGGTTGCTGGAAGAGGAATTGATCGATGGGCTGCGATTTTTGTCTCAAACCGAGGAGCCCATCGTGTTGGCCGGTGACGTGGGCGTTGGCAAGGGTTTTGTGGCCCATTATGCTCATCATCTCGACGAGGCATTTGAGGGTGACTTTTTGGTCGTCGATACGGCACAACCCGATGCCGAGCAGAAGCTGGATGTGATCCTCGGTGAGGGAGGTGGAGGAAAGGGGCCGGGTTTGTTGCGTGGCTATCAAGGAGGCTTGCTGGTGCGCGGTGCGCAGCGGTGTGACGACGGCCGGCTCCTGGCTCTTTGTCATCAAAGCGAGGAGATGGGCATTCGCCTATATCTGAGCTTTGAATCGGAAAAGGCCGAATATGTCAGCGTATTGGATGGTCGCCCGGAGACTTTACAGGAGTTGTTGGGACATCGAGAGGTGGTTATTCCGAACTTCGCTCACCGCGGTAGTATTCAAATGGCGGTGCTCGATTTCTGGCTCGCCGAGTGGTCGCAGAGGTATGGAAAGGGCATCGAGGGATTTTCGAGGTTGGCGGTCAAGGCCCTCGATACCTATGGCTATCCGGGCCAGATCGCAGAAGCGGTGGAGGTGGTGCGATTGGCGGTCATTGACGCCAGCCACGACGTGGTAGACCGCGATGATCTACCGATTCGCGTGCGAGAGCTGGAGATTGTGTAAAAAAAAACGGGGGAAGGGTCATTAGAGTAGGTTTTTGAGCCAGCCAAAGGCCACGAAGGTGCCAATGGTGCTGCCCAGGGAGGTCAAAAAGAAGACCACGAAGATCCGCGAGAGGCGATTTTTCCACCATCCGCGCCATTGTGCGATGTCATCTCCCACAGATTCCATATCCCGGACCCGGGGAGCGCAGGCGATGGTCTGTACGAATGCGCATACCATGCCAGCACCGATGGTGGGGTTGAGCGAGGTCAGTGGTGCGGCGAGGAAGGCGGCGATGATGGTAAAGGGGTGAGCCAGAGCGGCGATGGCGCCGACGGCGGAAAAGGTCCCGTTGGCCAGCACCCAGGCGGTGGCAGCGGTTTGAAACTCCTCGGGATCAGCGCGAAAGAAACCAAAGACAAATAACGAGATCACCAGTATCGGGATCAGCCAGGGGAGGGCTTTTGAGAGAAGTGATCGAGGGGGGATGTACTCGACGGCTTTGGCGGCTTCAGGTGTGTCCGGGCCTTCCAGATGGCGAAGGAGGCCAGGGACGTGGGCAGCCCCCACGACAGCGACGATTCGCTCGCCGGGGGCGTTGCGAATGCGATGGGCCATATAGAGATCACGCTCGTCGACGAGGACGCCTTTGACGGAGGGAAGGGCCTCGCCGAGTTCATCGAGAATTTCTGTGATATTGGGGGCCTTGCGAAGCTCGGCGAGATCTTCCTCGCCCACCTGTCCGGTGTCGAAGACCCCGATGAGGAGGCTGACGGCGACGGATGCGCGGCGCCAGAAAGGGGTCAGCCGCCAGGCGCGGAGCAAGGTGGCCCGTACGTTGCGATCCACCAGCTCCAGATTCGCCCCCTGAGACTCGGCTTGATCGACGGCGGCGCTCATCTCGGCACCCGGTTTCACCCCGGTGTAGCTACCCATTCGCTTTTGGAAGGCCATCAGGGCCAGCCGGGCCATCAAAAAGGTGAGCTGGCGTTTTTTGATGATTGCGATGAGGTCGAGGTCTTCCCAGTTTTGTCCCTGCTTCAATGAGCGCAGTCGGTCGGCGTCGAGTTCAACGCAGACGGTATCGGGCTGCTCTGCACCGATGACACGTTGAACGGTGTCGAC
>SKPJ01000394.1 GCA_007119595.1 Myxococcales bacterium | reverse complement strand
GCCCTCATCGGGAATATTGGGGGGCTCGGTTTGACCGTCGTCGGAGAAATTATCCGGTGTGGAGTCCACGGGGGCGATTTCGAAGGCGTATTCTCCCTGCAGGATCTGAGTGTCGACGCCACCGCGAAGCTTCAGGTTGTCGGTGAGCCGAAGTCGGGCGTCATAGCGAGTCTGCGACTGGTAAAAATCGAGCTCGAAAAAGAGGTTGTCCGCCACGTCGAAAGCCACCGAGTTGCGTCCAAACGAGGTCATCAATGTCGTATCCAGGGCCAGATCTTGGGGGGTCCAATCCCAGCGGACTTGTCCTCGGTGAAAGGCATTACCAAAGCCCAGTGCAGAGCTCTGAATATTGGCATCTCCCTCTACCTCTCCGTCGGCCAGCGACAGCTCTATGATATCGTCGGATCCGTAGACCGAGAACTCCACTTTATGATCGCCATCTTCGCTGCGATAGGTGGTCCAGCCCTGATAATCGTAATATCGAGGGATCAAAAACGCGTCGGTATCGAGGCGCTCGTAGATGGAGGGCAAAAATAGATCGTAATAGCTTCGCCGCATCGAAAGCGCGAAGCTCCACCGATCAGAGATCGGTCCCTCGATGATCGCCGAGGCATCGAGGAGATCGGCCTCCAGACTGCCGTGGAGGCGATCGTCTTTCGGGGAGCGGGTCTGAATGTCGATGATGCCGCCGGTGGCCCGGCCAAATCGGGGACTGAAATTTCCGGGATAAAAATCGACGGCGGAGATCATTTCGGTGTTGATGACAGCGGGACCGGCCAGAAAGTGAAAGGCAATGGGGATATTATCTCCGCTCAAAAAGATCTCCGTATCCTCGGGATCGGCGCCGCGAATGATGGGTTGTCCGGCCAGGGGACGGCGTGCGACGCCGGGGAGATTTTGAACGGCTCGGACGACGTCGGAGCCCGCTCCGGGCATGCGGCGGACCTCCTCGAGTTGCAGGGTTTGACGATTGACCTCCGAGCGCTCGCGTCGCTCCGTGGTGCGCACCGTAAAATCATCGTAGTCCCCGGCGCGGACATAAAAATTGCCGGTGGTCAGATCTCCCTCGACGACCTGCAATTCGAAGCTGGCGGTAATGTGCTCCGGGCCGCTGACGCGCAAAAGATATTCCCCGGCGGGCACACCGCGAAACGAGAAGTGGCCGCCCGCCTCGGAGAAGCCCTCGCGGATCGGCTTTTGTGTTTCGGCATCGAGCAACGTCACTTCCATAGCTGACAGCCGGGAACGAGTACCGGCCTCTCGGATCTGCCCCACAATATTGTCGTCGCTTCGGGGGACGGTGTAATCGACGGAGACGGTTTGACCGCCGACGAGCTCGATATCGGTTTCGAAATCCCGGTATTCATCGAGGCGCAGTACCACTTCGTAGGGTCCGGGCGGGATCTGTCGAAAGGAAAAGGTTCCAGACGCATCGGTACTCGTCGTCGCCTGTGGGGCCGGATCGTATTCGTCGCCGGTGTAGCGAATACTCACCTCGGCATCGGCGATCGGCTCGTCGGTTTCGGGATCTGCGAGACGTCCCTCGAATTCGGCGGGGCGGACGGGAAGACTGAAGCGGACGCTGAAATCGAGGACCACCGAGATGGGTTGTCCGTCGACGGTGGCCGGGCGAAATGCAAATTGTCGGACCGCCTCTTTGGCCGCCTCGTCGAGCCCGTAACCGAGTCCCTCGACGAGCTCGACGTCGCGGACGTCACCATTGGCATCGATCTCCAGTTCGAGCACCACCGTCCCCTCCACTCCGGCGTCGAAGGCCTCATCGGTATACTCGGCTTTGGCTTCGTAGATGAGCTCCGGGGGAACGACCTCACCCTGATCGGCGGGCTCCACGCTGTCTTGTGGAGCTTCTTCATCGGCTGAATCCGATGCCGCGGCAGAAGTGGAAATAAGGCCGATGAGTACTGCGACAACAGTGATGGTTACCAAAAAATGACGTCGTCGGTTCATCGGGGTTCCCCCTGTACGACGAGACGCCTATTCATCCAGTCGGTTCCCAGTCGGCTGTCGCGAACGATGGCCCACAGGTGAACGACGCATCCCTGGCCACTCGTTTCGGGGCATTCTTCGTCGACATCCTCATTGGAGATCAAGAATTTGGTCTTCGACGCGTCGGTGAGGGTGTTTTCATCGGGAGCAAAGATGCGGCGCGACGACTCCAGCTCTCCGAGGGTCGTAAAGTGGCGATAGACGAGGGATTCGCGCCGTGGCTCGGGCTCTTCCGGGGACGGTCCGGCCGGTGTGGGAGGAGTGTAATAGAGCACGCTTCGAGGATCGACGAGGGTGCGCAATTGCAGGGGAATATCTGCAAGCACAGCGAGCGGTTCATCTTCTGGAATGGAGATCCATTGCTCGTCGTGCCCGGCGTTTGCCGATACGGACCAACCTGCTCGATCGCGCAATTTGTCGAGATCGCCGGGTTTTTGAGGCCGCAGTTGGAGATCTTCGATGACCGGATTTTCATTGTATTCCTCGGCGCCGCCCCACAATAAAAAGCGCTTGGAAGCGGTGATGGATTGATCGCCGGACTCAACGTGGAGCCGAACCGTGACTTCATAACCATCGTCGCAGTCTCCACCGGGGAGGAAACCGGCCATCTCCGGGTCGTCGAATTGTTCGATTACTTCGGCTCGAATGGCCTCGCAAAACTCCCGGACCTGCCGGGTGTCAAAGGGATTGATAAAGGTGGCGCTTTCCCCCTCGCCGAGGTCGAAGAAGTCGTCGCCGAAACCCATTGATGAATCGGCACCGTCGCCATTTTCACCGGCGGGAGTCAGTTGGGCGAGCAATTCGTCGAGGTCTTCACCGCTGACGGGACAGTGAAAATCGTCCTGGGCAGAAACGCGAAACGGGCACCACGACCAGTGGTAGGACAGCTCTTGATCGTCGGGATCATAGATCAGAGCCGTCAGCGCGACCGGCTCGAAGGGCTTGGCGACGACGGGATCGACTTTGATGCCCATCACACGCAAATCGTGGATCTTCCAATAGGGCTCGAAGTCAGGACTACAACTCAGTGCCAATACGGCAGCGGCAACCGCCACAATACTCATGCATTGGCTCGGCTTGGACATCTACTACTCCGGTACTGAGCATCCCCCATCAAATCTCTGCAATCGATCTGCTGCAATAGATCTGCATTGGCACATGCAAGTGGTAAGTCCCATCGGGCGCTCTCTCTTCTCCGTCAACGACGGGGTCAGCGTTGCCAAATGACCATTGTTTTTCAAGTAACGTTCTGTCTTTCTCGGGGGCCTCTGGACGCAGTGGCGACCATGACGGAAGATGAGTGATATACGAATGGAGTCAACGCATCTGGTGAATCCGATTTACCAACGCTGGAGTCTACTATGAAACGGCACTTTTTCATCCTTGGTTTGACGATATTCGTCGCCCTCGGTTGTCAGTCCACAGCGGAACCGACGGAGGCCACCGAAGCCTCCGAGGCACCACAGCCCGGTTCTGCAGCGAATGAAGACGGTGGACAAGATGCGGTCGATAGCTATCAGAGCCCCGGGGTTGCAACCTTTGCCGGCGGGTGTTTTTGGTGCATGCAGCGCCCCTTCGACGAGGTACAAGGTGTCGAATCAACGGTGGTCGGCTACACGGGAGGCGAGGAGGAATCGCCGAGCTATCAGGAGGTGGTCGCAGGCTCAACGGGCCATGTGGAAGCGGTAGAAATCCGATTCGATGCCGACGAGGTCAGCTATGACGAGTTGCTCGACGTCTTCTGGCGAAGCATGGATCCCACGGACAACGAGGGCCAATTCGCCGATCGAGGCGATCACTATCGACCGTTTGTCTTTTATCACAATCAAGCCCAGCGCCAGATCGCCGAGGCGTCGCGTGAACAACTCGATGAACACGGACCATTCGACGATCCGATCGTAGTGGATATAGTGGAGGCATCGACGTTTTGGATCGCCGAGGAATACCATCAGAATTATTACAAGAAAAATCCCGAGCAATACGAGGCATATTACGCCGGTTCGGGAAGAAAGGGTTTCCTCGAACAGGTGTGGGGAGAGTAATATGTCGACCCGCCGGCGATATGGTCGGCTGGTCATAAGCAGAGATGTGTCTAAGATCCCGGGCTGTCATCGGGCCTTCATTTGACCCGGACGATGTACAGGTGATGGTGCGATATTGGAGACTCGATGCTCCAAATCGCTGTAAAGTGGATTTGTACGCGATGATGCAATGCCAATTGATGGAATCTAGATAAGGAAATTTGATGATGAGTGAACACGTCTACAAAATAGTGAAATTGGTCGGTTCTTCTCCCGATGGTATCGAGCCAGCAATCGACAATGCACTGGAGAAGGCCAGCGATTCGGTGCGGCATATGCGCTGGTTTGAAGTCGAAGAGACCCGGGGCCATATCGAAGGGGGCGAGGTGGCACACTATCAGGTGGTTTTGAGCGTTGGTTTTACGCTCGATGATTAGGCGTAAATACTGTGCGATCGGCTCTGACACATTGGTGTCTGTCGGGGTTCACATCTGTGATTCCGACTGAGATACACTCCTGTCACCATCGCCAGTGGAGGTTCCCGACACTTTTCGATGAGGTCCGCGATTATAGGCCGCTGTGAAGCAAGGAGTAAGTAGCGATGTCGGACACGAAAAATCACAGCAATCGCCATAAGAAACGGGTTATCAAAGAAGGATTGCGCAGACTCAAAAATAAACCCGGATGGGATGTGGGCTCCAAGGGTTCGTCAGATCCGAGAGAGGGACTGCGTCAACTCGAGCAGCAAATGCGCGGCAACCAGGTGTATGAAAAGACGCAGAACTGCCGAGATTGCACCCGGGCCAGAAGAGAAAGCGCCGACGAAACGGCGTTGTGTAGCGAGCACCTGGCGCAGGCAATGGGACTCGGCGACTAAAACCACGAACTCCTTGGTGGTCACCGACAGCGCCACATAGCCAATCCCCCCACAGTCAGTCCACCGACTGTCGGAATCGAGACCGGAATCGACACTAACTTGCTGGCATTAGAATCAGGAGAGCAATTTCAACGGGGGGGTATTCAGGGGGTAAAGTGAAAAGTGATGAGGGGAAGAAGACCATTATCCGGCGGCTGGCGTGGTTTGTGCCGGTAGCGATACTCAGTGCGTTGCCGGGCCTGTTGTACCTATGGGGGCTCGGAATCGAAACGGGAGTTCGAGGTTATCGACACGTCTTGGTGACGATTCAGGCCGGGGAAGCAGTCGAGATCTGGGACCACCATCTGGTCCGGGGAGCGATGGCATATACGGTGATGGAGTGGACGGTGGCACTGCTGACAATGGCGACAGCCATTCTGGCATACGCCCATTTTCACGTGCGGCGAGATGCGATTTCGATGGTGGTATGTGTGGCCGCATTCTGGATGGGAGTGTTGACGACGTTTCAGTTACTCGCTTTTCACGGCTACGTCGTCGATGTCATCCATCTGAGAGAATTCGTCCAATTCAATTGGACGATTTCGCAACTATTTATAGGGGCTGTATTGCTGACAACGGCGGCCTTCGTTGTGTGGCAGGGAAATCGTCAGGACTATATTCGAGACCGCCACATGGCGTTTATGGCTGTGGTCTTTTCGGTGATCGCCTACGGACTCATCGTTTGGACTGCGAAGGCCCAGGTCTTGCCTGTAATGACCATGCCCGAAGGGTTGGTGACCCGTCCCTTGGACTTGATCCCCTTCGTCATGTTCGCGGTGGCTGTAACTCTGGCCCTGCCGTTGATGCACCGGAGATGTCGAAACCCCTTCTCGCTGGCGCTGTGGCTATCGGCGTTTCCACTGGCGGCGAGCCAAATCTATATGGCCATTGTGTCGCAACAGACCTTCGATACCGGATTTACAGCAGCACAACTGACGAAGACCATGGCGTTCGCGATCATCTTCGGTGGGCTGGTATGGGACTACTCCCGGACCTGTCGAAGCGAGACGTCACTGAAGAAAAAGCTCTCGATCAGCGATCGGAGGATCCGATTGTTATTCAATAATGCGGTGGAAGCGATCATTATCTTCGATTCGAATCGTCGGGTTATTTCGTGGAATCGACGTGCCACCGAGATCTTTGGCCGAACCTCCTCGGAGGCCGAGGACGAAGACGTATTGGAGATGATGTTTCCCCGAGAAAGCGCGACCAATCGCGATGGCAGGGAGCGGTTGCGCCATCAGCTACAGGATTACGCTCGCTATGGAGACAAGGAGAAATTAAAGGTGTTGTGCGAGACCTCGGTTCAGCGAACGGACGGGCGACGATTTACCGTGGAATATTCCCTTGTTTCAACCAGCACGAACAATCAGACGGTTTTCGCTGTGCTGGCCCGCGACATCACACATCGAAAAGATCTACAGTTGCGCATCTCCCAGGTCGATCGACTGGCCGCCGTGGGTACTCTAGCTGCCGGAGTAGTACACGAGATCAAAAACCCACTGACCTATGTATTGAGCAATCTGGGATTGGTCCGAGAGTACCTCGACGATCTACAAATTCAACGCCAGAAATGGACCGAAGAAGTGGAGTCGCCGGATTTTTCCGGGTGGCAACGCGGCGATCTGGAGCAGCTCGAGGAGTTAATCGACGAGATCGAATATGCACTGGAATCTACCGAATCGGGGGCGGAACGAATTCAACGAATCATCGATGATATGCGGACCTTTTCGCAGAGTCGCCCCGGTGAAATGCGTCCCGTTTCGGTGATTCAAACCCTGGAGTCGGCGATACGAATGACCCGCGGCGAGTTGCACCGACAGGCCCGGATCGAGACGGATTTCGAGCACCTTCCGCCAGTACTGGCCGATAAGACTCGATTGTCGCAGGTCTTTATCAATCTCATTGTCAATGCGATGCAGGCCATGGAGAGGAAAGCGACGAACGACAAAATATTGTATATCGAAACCACACTGGGGAATAATCACCAGGTGGTCATTCGATTTCGAGACAACGGTCCGGGGATGAGCGAGACGATCAAGTCTCGGATTTTTCAGCCCTTCTTTACGACCAAGCCGCCGGAGAAGGGTACGGGGCTGGGGCTGTCACTTTCTCGCGCATTCATCGAAGAATTCGGGGGTCAAATCGAGGTTGAGTCAGCCCCCGGACAAGGAACGACCTTCGAGATCCGACTCCCTGTCCATGACCAGAGCACCGACCAAAGCAACACTTCTCATTAACCATTTGATACGCCGGGGGCATACAAAGCTTGCGCCCAATGGGTGCCCTGCACTAGTGTCCGGCCAAATGCCGCACGTTGCGGTCTCCCATTGGAGG
>SKPJ01000189.1 GCA_007119595.1 Myxococcales bacterium | reverse complement strand
CGTCTTCGCAGCCTTTGTAACCTATTTGCAGGTCGGTCCGATTTTGACCATTAAGCCCATTATCCCGGATGGCCAAAAGATGAATATGGTCAACGGCTTAAAGCAGATGTTTTCGAAGGACAAACTCGTCGAATTGGCCAAAAACGTAAGCAAATTGAGCGCCATGGCGGTCGTCGGCTATGTGGTGTTGCGGCATGTGATGCCGCCAATGGCAAGGACACCGCGTGGCAATTTACTCGACGCCACGATGGCGCTGGCGACGGCGGCTCTTCGGCTTTCGCTATTTCTGGTCGGTGGACTGGTCTTATTCGGTGTCATCGACCTGATCTGGCAGCGCTACAAACACGAAAAAGAGCTGCGCATGAGCAAACATGAGGTCAAAAGGGAGTTCAAGGAGAGTCAGGGAGACCCCCAACTGGAGGGAAAGCGAAAGAAATTTCACCGCGAACTTACACAGGGGACGGGTTCTGCCAACGTAAAGGATGCCGATGCCGTGGTGGTCAATCCATCCCATGTAGCGGTGGCTATTCGTTACCGGGAGTCGGAGATGACGGCGCCCACCATCGTGGCCTGCGGTAAGGGCGTCGTCGCTCGGAAGATAAAAAAGCTGGCCCGCCGCCACGGCATTCCCATGGTTCGCGATGTCGATCTGGCTCGAGCCCTCGTTGATGTGGGGCTGGAATCAGAGATTCCCGAGGAGTTTTTCGAGCCCGTCGCCGAGATTCTCAAATTCGTCTATGAACTCGAGGATTGATCCGAGCTGGTTGGACTTCAACGAGATAATCGGCCCCGCGATATGGAAGCTGCGATGAATCGAGCACTGGCACCAAGACAACATTGGACGATTGCCCGACTGACCTATTGGTATCTCGAGCGCTCACGGTGGAGCGATGCCGAGACCCTGGCACGTGGTCTGTTGGCCCTCGATCAGCGCGATGGATTGGCCTGGAAATATTATGGAGAAGCCCGTTGCCGGCAGGGCGATCAACAGGAGGCGGCCCGAGCATTTGGCGAGGCCGCCCGTTTGCTCGAAGGTGATGCCGATACTTGGATGCGCTTCGGGATCTCTTTACTGCGACTCGGTCGGCGCGACGAGGCCCGCCGCGCATTGCAGCGAGCACAAGCATCTAGCGGCGATGAAGCGCTGCTTCGGCGCCGCATCGAAGCATTGCTGGCGATGTGTCGTTAGCCCACTAATTCATCGATCATCGGGGGCAATTCGGCGGATACGACGGGCATACCGTCATCCTTGGACAGGGCCCCCTGAGCTCCCGATGCATCGGCGATCTCCACCAACTCCTGGCGTGGACGCCCGGATACGACGATGATCGGGGTATTCTCGAGACCTTCAATGGCGCGAAGTTGGCGGATCGTATCGTCTTCCGGAACGTCGGGGAGGTTGAGGTCGGTGATAATGAGGTCCGGAGCTTTTTTTCGGAGTTGTTCGGCGGCGTCATCGAAGCATTCGTGGCTTGCGACCTGATGGCCGGCGCCCTCGCAGACCATGGTCAGCATCTGGATCACCAATGCACTGTCCTCGACGATCGCGATTTGAGCCATGGTGTAATTTCCTTATCCCAGTAACTCTTCGGTGATGGAGAGTAATTTGCCACCTGCTACCTCACCTTTCAACAAATATCGATCGACTCCGGCATCGGCGGCTTCGGCAATGGCCTCATTATCGTCCACGCTGGTGAGCATGACGATCGGAAGTCCGGCCAGTTCCGAATTGGCGCGAACTGACGTGACCAATTCGATACCCGACATGTAGGGCATCTGCATATCGGTGATCAACAGATCGAAGGAGTCCTTTTTGAGCTTCCGCAATGCCTCTTTTCCGTTGGAGGCCAAAATGATCTCGAAGGGCCCCTCGGAGAGTACAAAAGCAATGGAGGCGGCCACCGTTTCGGCGTCTTCGGCGACCAGAATGCGCCGGGTCTTGTGTCGTCTGGACGCCGAGCGCTCCACCACCGGCGCGACTTCCAGAAGATCCTGTACTCGTCGCAACAACTCGCCACCGCCGATGGAGCCCTTGATGATATAGTCCGTGGCCCCGGCTTCCATACCGGCCTGGCGCTCTTTGGGGTGGTCGAGACTGGTGAGCAGGATCACTGGCAATTGATTCAAACCATCGGTGGATCGAATCATACGGGTCAAAGCGATCCCATCCATTCGCGGCATGTCGACATCGGAGATCACAAGGGAGAAGGGCTCGGCTTGCAGCATCTGCATCGCCTCCTCGCCATTGGATGCGACTTCGATGGGGACTTCCAATTCGGCGAGGATAAAGCCGACGCTTGCGGCGATGGTCTCGACATCGTCGACGATGAGAATCGGTTGCTCCAGATTGCTCTCTTTGGTGCGGGTCTTTCCGGACTGTGCCGGCGGTGTTTTACGTGAATCATCGCCGGTTTCCTCAGATCCTCCATCGCCGTCGCCTCCGGCGTGCCCGCCGGTTTCGTCGACCCGGGCAGCGGCGCGGCGCAATTCACCGATCACCTCGTCGAGGTCCTCCGATTGAACCGCCAGGGGATCGGCGTCCACTGCCTCGTCCAACATGGAGAATCCGCGCAGTAAGGTCTGTGTTGGCCATTGCCGCTGTTCGGGATCGAGCTTTCGGCCCGTGAGCAGCATATTTTCCATCTCCGCCGACAATTCGGCGACGTCGTCGATCCCCAACATGGCGGCTCCGCCGCGAATGGCGTGGAGGTGATCGGTGGACTGCTCCAGCGCTTCTTCGCTTCCTACATCTCCGAAGATCCCCATCAGTGAAATCGACAAACCTTGAAGTCGCTTTCCCGCCTCGTTGCGAAAGGTCTCCACAAATTGGTCGAGACCCTCTGCAGATTCGCCGGCGTCGCCGTGTTCTGGTTTGAGCGGTTCGGATTCGGCACCTGGTTCCAACAGATCGACCAGGCTGGACAGGCCACCCAAAATTACGGCCAACCGGTCTCGATCGGTGATGGCACCGTTATTTACGTGGTCCACGATCTTGTCGAGACCGGCCGCCAATTCACTGGTCCCCGGAATATCCGACTCTTCACCGTCGGATAGAGTCCGAACGCGCTCCCGCAATCGCTCCACTTTGTCTGCGATGTCCATTGGCGAGTACTCCTACGACATATTCGACCAGCCATTGTGGACTCCATCATACGCCGGGCTCTCGTGCGTTAGATCGAATACCACAAATGGTGGATAGCAAACCTCTCCAGCTGCGCTGGGGAGGTGGGCCAGCGCAAGCGTAGCGAACGCGCCGGGTCGGAGGGGCCTTTTCGCAATCCTCGTACCCTTCGCTGGGGAGGTGGGCCGGCGTAAGCGCAGCGAAGCAGCGGGTCTTAAGGGGCCTTTTCGCAATCCCCGACCCCTCGCCGGGAAGGTGGGCCGGCGCAAGCATAGCGAAGCGGCGGGTCTCAAACTATAGCGGGCCGATCAACAGCAGTGCGCCAATCAAATAACTCATGACGAGGAGGAATCGGGCTCGACGATGGCTTGAATTCTCCAGCCCTCGGCCCTCGGTCTTGATACGACTTTGATATCCGTATCGTATTCCTCTTGAAATTCCTCAATCAGCTCACCCAATTGCTCCACCCAGCGATCGGAATAGGCCCGCTCCCGTCCGCGCATGCGGACGACGAATTTGACCTGATTTCCCTTGCTGATAAATCGCTTTGCTCGTTTGAGTTTGACCTCCAGATCGTGATCGTCGGTATTGGGACGAAACTGGACGGTCTTGAGCTGCACCCGGTTGGAACGTGAGGCCGATTTTTTCTTGGATTGCTCGTACTGATATTTGCCGTAATCCATGATTCGGCACACCGGCGGACGGGCCTTCGGTGCGACTTCCACCAGATCGAGACCGAATTCTTCAGCCTTCTCACGAGCTTCGTCGGGTGTCATAACCCCCACCTGCTCGCCGTCGGGATCGATGACTCGGACCTCGCGGGCGCGAATATTGCGATTGACT
This sequence comes from Myxococcales bacterium, assembly GCA_007119595.1. Lineage (GTDB taxonomy): Bacteria > Myxococcota_A > Bradymonadia > Bradymonadales > Bradymonadaceae > SLJM01. Next base: position 3,319 of record SKPJ01000189.1, on the reverse strand, counting down.
CGATGTGACGAATCGTCGTTACGACCTTGGTTTCTCCTAGAGATTTCAGACCTCCTGATCAGAACTTGTGAATGCGAAAATATGTATCGAGGCATTACAAGCGGAGCACAACACCGCTGTAGGGGATCTATATTCCCAACCTCGCCTGAATAATCAAGCTAGCACAGTGAAAAACGAAAAAAAACTATGTGCATGCGATCCAGCCCCTGTACCGACTAAATCGCACCGTTTATCTATTGAGCGAGCTATCATAGAGAACAGATAACAGGGCGGATCATTTCGAAAAAATACGCCGCACCCGGGGGGATATATTGCACAAAAGTTCGTAATTGATGGTATCGCCGAGTGCCGCCCACTCGTCGATATCGATGAATCCGTCGCCCTGGTGGCCGAATAATACGGCTTCGTCGCCGACCGATACTTCTCCGGCGTCGGTGGCGTCGACGACGGTGACGTCCATGCACACCGAGCCCACCACCGGGCAGCGCCGACCGTTGATCAACACTTCGCCGCAATTCGATAAAAAGTAGGGAAACCCGTCGTTGTATCCAGCGGCCAGAGTGGCCAAGCGGCGCGGGGAGTCGGCGCGCCAGGAGCGGCCGTAACCGACGGTCTCTCCGGCATCGACTTGTTGAAGATGCAAGATCCGGGTGCTCATCCGAAGTGCAGGTCGTACCGATTGATCCGATTGTCCTTCGATCGCCTCTTTGACGCCCTTCGATGGATGGAGACCGTAAATGCCGAGTCCCACGCGGACCATATCGAAGTGAGCTGTCGGAAATCGCCAGGCCGCGGCCGTATTTGCGGCGTGGACCACGGGAGGATCGATGCCGGCCGCCCGAAGATCGTCGCGGACGGTCGTGAATTGCTCGATCTGCGCACGTGTGAAATCGTCTTCACCGGGGCTATCGGCGACCGCGAAATGCGTCATCAATCCCTGAATCTCAAGAGCAGAATGATCTTCTAGCGAGTGGGCGAAATCGACCACTTCGTTCGGGCGAAGACCGGCGCGTCGCATCCCGGTGTCGACGGCCAGATGAATCCCGATCCGCTTGTTGCGAAGAGCTGCCTGGCGCGCCAGGGCGCGGGCGACGATTGGAGTATAGACCAGTGGTTCCAGGTCGTATTTGACCAATTTGTCGGCCTCTTCCGCACGGGCATTGGTCACCAGGATGGGGATTGTAAGTCCCTTATTTCTAAGGGGAATTGCCTCGTCTGGAAAGGCCACCGCAAGAGCATCGACGCCATGCTGGATGAGCGTCTGGGCGATACGACTGGCGTCGTTTCCGTAGCCAAAACTCTTTACGACAGCCATCACGGAGACGTCATTTCCGAGGTGTCGACGCAGGGCGTGGAAGTTGTCGCCGATGGCGTTGAGATCGATATGAAGTCGGGTGGGAGCGACGCTTTCGATCAATCGCCTGGCCGCGCGCTCGAGCCCAATGCTTCGACTGGCTTTGAAGAGAACGACGTCTCGGGGCTGAAGCTCCTCTTCCAGCCGAAGGTGAAGTGTCTCGAAGTCGTCGACACATTCGATGGAGTCGGGATTCATGCCGGCGTTTTTTGCCCCCTCGCCGATAAATCTCGCCAGGTCTCCGACGCAGAATAGCCGGTCCAACTCCAGATGTGCCGCGTGGGCTCCCACGTCTCGGTGCGCCCGTTCGGCCCGGGTGCCCAGATCCAGCATATCGCCGAGTATCGCGACTCGGCGCTGACGTCCGGCGTAGTTGTCGAGGACGGCCAGAGCGGCGCGCACGCTCGTGGGGTCGGCGTTATAGGCGTCGTTGATCAACGTGATATCTGCGCCCGTGGTGTGCATCTCCAGGCGCATCTCCCGAAGGGAGTAGACCTCGAGGCCCCGGACGATGGCATCTTCGTCGGCGCCTAAAATTCGCGCCATTGCCGCCGCCATCGCGGCGTTGACCACGTTGTGCCGGCCGGGAATTTCCAGTGTTATATCGACCGTCTCATCGTCGGGAAAACGAAGTTCGAAGACAAAACCCTGCTCGTCATCGGTGCGCAAATTGGTGACGGCGACCTTGGACTGATCGGCGATATGTTGTGGATCATCGGCGGCCGCCACAGTCCATCGTTTCACGTGAAACAATTCATCCTTTCCGAGTAGTGGTTCGTTCGCCGGAACGACCACCGGTCCCTGCATATGGCGAAACAATTTTCGCTTCTCCCGGGCCGTCGTCTCCTCGTCACCGAGTCCGGCGGCGTGGGCGAGACCGATATTGGTGACGATGCCCATCGTGGGCTCGATCATGGCTCGCAGCCGCTCCATCTCGCCGGTCTGACTTATGCCGGCCTCGATGATCGCCACCTGGTGTTCCCGGTCAATGCCGAGCAGTGCCAGAGCGACGCCAACCTGGGAGTTGAAGCTGCCCGGGCTTCGATAGACCGTCTTGTCGTTGCCCAGAATCGACGCCAACATATCCTTGACGATCGTCTTTCCATTCGACCCGGTCACGGCGACCACGGGGATCGAAAACCGAGCGCGCCAGGCGGCGGCAAATGCCTGCAGGGCGTCGAGGGTGTCGTCGACGACGATCAGCGCCTTTTCGTCACCGGCCTCTAACTCCCCCAAAAAATCGTGGTTGTCTCGCTCAACGATGGCCGCCGCCGCACCCTTTTTCAGGGCGTCGCCGACAAAATCGTGACCATCGAAACGCGGGCCCTTTAGGGCGACGAAAATCGTCCCCGGCTCCATCAATTGCCGGGAATCGACGGCCACATGCTCCAACGGGAGGCCGTCGTCATCTGCGATGAGCCGACCGTCGACCCAGTCGGCGATTTCGCCGATTGTCCACTTCACTATTGCTCCCAGAATTGATGCATCGGATTGACCGGTGAAATCCCGCCCCCGACCTTCGGCGCGTTTTCGATCGACGCCGTGATGAACTCCCGGGCCTGGCCGAGGGCGTCGAGCAGCGATTCGCCGCGGGCCAGTTGAGCGGTCACGGCCGCCGAAAAGGTGCAACCCGAGCCGTGCAGCCGGTCGGTATGGACCCGATCGGCGCCGAATTCCACAAACCCCGTCCCGTCGTACAAGATATCGCGCACGATCTTGTCGAAATGACCGCCTTTGACGATGACGTTTTTGGCGCCGAAATCGTAGATCCGCCGCGCCGCCTCTTTCATCGATTGCACCGATTCCACAGGTCGTCCGTCGCCGAGGGCGGCGGCTTCAAATCGATTGGGAGTCGCAAGTAGAGCGTGCGGCAAAAGAGTGTCCCGCACCGCTGCAAAGGCATCTTCGTCCATCAATGAATGACCGTGCTTTGAGATCATGACCGGATCGACCACCAATTGCTCG
>SKPJ01000573.1 GCA_007119595.1 Myxococcales bacterium | reverse complement strand
TGGTCTACCGCGCCGTCTTCGAAAACCGGATCGTCAGCTCCTTTTTGCGCGTCGTGCCCGGCATCAATGAATTGGTCATGCTCGGAAAGGCCTACTATCACGCAACCGAAACCGACGAGGAGGGAAACCACGTCTGGGACAAGGTCGTCGTCGACGCTCCGGCCACCGGCCACGGCATCTTCTTTTTGAAGATCCCGTCGGTGATCACCAACTTGATCAGTACGGGATTGATGTTCGACGAGGCGCGGCGAATCCTGGAGCTGCTGCGCGATCCGGAGCGCACCGGCATCGCCCTGGTGACCCTCGCCGAAGATATGCCGATCAACGAGACGGTGATGCTCAGCGAAGTCCTGGAAGAGGAAATGGAACTGCCCGTGGCCTGTGTCTTCGCCAACGCCATCTATCGACCTCTCTTCGAGGACGACCAACGGGAGTGGATCGAAGACGCCCGCCATCATCTGCAAGAGCAGCACGAAGAGCAGACGCAATTGCCCCTCGACGTCTCCGGCTTTTTGGAGGCCGCTCAATTTCGCAACGACCGGGTATCGATGCAGCAGGACTATCTGAAAACCCTATATGATCGGGCGATGTGGCCGATCGTGGAGATACCCTATTATTTCTTCGATCGCATGAGCTTTGCCATCATCAACGAGATCGCCGGCGATCTGCGTGAGCGACTCCCGAATGGTGATGGTGACGACGAGGAAATATCATGACCGTCGACGATCGCCAGGGATTTACGGAATTGTTGAAGAGCCGGGAGATCTTGATCTGCGTCGGCTCCGGTGGTGTCGGAAAGACGACCACCAGCGCCGTCATCGGCTTGCAGGCCGCGCTCGCCGGCCTTCGCGTTTTGGTCTTGACCATCGATCCCGCCCGCCGACTCGCCAATAGCCTCGGGATCGACGCCATCGGCAGCGAGCGCCAGCAGATCGAATTGGAGCAATTTCAAGAGATCGGTCTGGAGCCCGAAGGCGAAATGTGGGCCATGATGCTCGATATGAAGGAGTCCTTCGATCGGCTGGTTGAGCGCGATGCTCCCGACGAAGAGACCTGCCGCGAGATTCTGGACAATCGCTTTTATCACTATTTTTCGACCAGCCTCGCCGGCACGCAGGAATACGCCGCCTCCGAGCGCTTATATGACCTCTATGAAGAGGGCCGCTTCGATTTGATCGTCCTCGATACCCCGCCGACGACCCATGCCTTTGACTTTTTGGAGGCCCCCAAGCGCCTCGCCGACGCTGTCAGCTCCCGGGCCCTGCAGTGGCTTTACAAGCCGGGCATTCTCTCCGGGACCCCGGGCCGCGGCATTCTCTCCGTCGGCACTTCCTACGTGACCCGGACCTTGAGCAAATTCACGGGCGGCGAATTACTCGAGGAGTTGGGCGTCTTTTTGCGCACCTTTTCCACACTCTTCGAGGGTTTTGAGACGCGAGCCCGATCGGTTCAAAACCTCTTATCCAGTGATTCCACGGGCTTCGTCGTCGTCACCGCCCCGGATACGCTGACCGTGGAGGAGGCGTTATTCTTCTACGATAAATTGGGAAGCGATGCCCTCAACGTCGACGGCTTCGTCGTCAACCGGGTCCATCCCCAGTGGGTCGACGAGCCCAATCTGGAACTCGCCGAAGAAAAACTTCCCGGCCTACTCGCCGAACTCGACGAAGAGCTCGATTCCGCGGCCAGTGAGTCCATCGACATTCAAAAACTGGTGGATCAATTGTCCGAAAATGCCCTCCAATTTCAGCTCCGGGCCACCCAGGACAGCCGCAGCATCGAGAAGATGGGCCGCGAACTCCCCGCCGCGATGCCCATCGGCTGTGTGCCCTACTTCAACAGAGACATCCACAGCCTGGGCGGCCTCGATACAGCTCGCCGGGAGCTATTCGTGGTTGATGAAAAACCGTGAAGGATGCCGGGCTCGTACGGACAAGGCCGATCCACCTGCGTCTATTTGAGGGTCCAAAATACAATTTGAGGGTTGAAGTTATCGTCCCATTGGTGGCGTGCGCCGATCCGGGTCCGGAATGTCGGTGGGTTACGCGAATTCGATATCGAAATATCTCAATCCCCCACACGACAACGAAGGCATATCGAAATATCGCAATCCCCCCAGGCCACGGCGAAGGCACCCCGCAAATTGTTTTTCGCGCCGCCGTACAGGCGCCTTAAATAGAATGACGGTCGGAGAATCCCCGACGGTCAGAGGCCCTCAAAAAACCGGCGATACTCACTGGCTAAATCTTTTCACCGAACTCCTCGATGAATGTGGTCAATTCGTCCTCCCAGCTACTGAAGAAGTCGAGCTTGCGAAGCTGAAGCCGACGGTTTTGGAGTACGCAATACTCCGGCCGTTGCGCCGCGGCGCCCCACTCTTCGGCGGTGGTGGCCACCACGTCGGCGTCGATCTCCAATAGCTCGATGACTCGATCGGCGAATTCAAACCAGGTGCACTCGTCGTTGGCGCTGGCGTGGTAGACGCCGGCGGGAAAGACGGCGGCGTCGGCGACGGCCAGCGCCACCCGGGCCAGAGTGGTCACCGGCGTAGGCGTGATGAATTGATCGTCCACCACCTCGATGCGCCCCTTCTCGCGGGCGTAGGTGGCGATGGAGCGGACGAAATTTTTGCCCCACCGACTGTATAGGCCGCTGGTGCGCAGCACCGCCGTGGCCGGCTGGTTTTGCATCGCCAACTGTTCGCCGACGAGCTTTGTCTTTCCGTAGACCGACAGGGGATCGGGCTCGACGGTCTCGTCGATGGGATGGTTGTGCCCATTGCCGAAGACGAAATCCGTCGAGAAATGGATCAGTCGGGCGTCGATCTCACGGCACGCTGCCGCCACATTGGCCGCTCCCAACCCATTGACCCTCATCGCCAAATCTTCGCGCTCTTCCGCGTCGTCCACCGCCGTATAGGCCGCGGCGTTGAAGACGACGTCCACCTCTTCGTGCTGGGAAAAGAAATCGGCCACCATCGACTCGTCGGTGATGTCGCACTCTTTTTCGTCGGCCCGAACATAGGACAGGTCTGCGCCCTCGATCTGGCGCTTATCGAACTGCGAGCGAAGCTCCGAGCCCAGTTGGCCGTCGGCGCCGAGTATCATGTATTTTCTTGGCATTGGGGAACCCTGAGCGGTCTAATTATTGGAGCAAGTCCATCAAATATTGGCCATAGCCGGTCTTCATCAACGGGTCGGCCAGTGTGGCCAATTGATTATCGTCGATCCAGCCCTGACGCCAGGCGATCTCCTCGGGAGCGGCGACCTTGAGGCCCTGCCGATTCTCGATGGTGGCGATATAATTCGACGCCTGCATAAGCGATTGGTGGGTCCCCGTATCGAGCCACGCCATGCCCCGGCCCATCAGCTCCACGCGTAACTGCTCGCGCTGCAAATAGACCCGATTGACGTCGGTTATCTCCAATTCACCCCGGTCGGAGGGCTCGATCCGAGAGGCGATCCGGAGCACGTCGTTGTCATAAAAATACAGCCCGGTCACCGCATAATTGGAGGCCGGATTCTCCGGTTTTTCCTCGAGGCTGACGGCGCGGCCCCGCTCGTCGAAGTCGACGACCCCGTAGCGCTCCGGATCGCTTACGTAGTAGCCGAAGACCGTGGCGCCCTGTTCGTGCGACGCCGCTCGCTGCAGCTTTTCACTCAACCCGTGCCCGTAGAAAATATTATCGCCCAAGATCAGGCATACATCGTCGTCACCCACAAAATTTCGGCCAATCACGAAGGCCTGCGCCAGCCCGTCAGGGCTCGGCTGGTCGGCGTATTGTAGCTGTACTCCCCACCGCGAGCCGTCGCCGAGTAGCTCCCGAAATATGGGCAGATCCCGGGGCGTCGAGATCACCAATACCTCTCGGATGCCGGCGAGCATCAATACCGACAACGGATAATAGATCATCGGTTTGTCGTAGACCGGCAAGATCTGCTTACTCACCGAATGGGTCAACGGATACAACCTGGTACCCGAACCTCCGGCCAAAATGATCCCTTTCATGGGCTCCCCCTTCTCATTTTTTTATGGGTTCATTGTTCTGTCAAAAACCTAAGCACAGCGCCTGCGTTTAACCACCTATGGCGCCCGGCAGACCAGGGCTATCGATCCAGAGTGGTCGGATGACCGTTGATCCCCGGCCTCGGTGCAAACGGCGCACCATCGCCCAGGGTTACAAATGCCCCGCAAACAACGCGGGGCGGCGCGGGGACAGCAAGCACGCGCAACGACGAAGACCGTGAGAGCTCAGCTCGACCCATCGATCGAGGTCGATCGGGCATCCCGCAGTTGCGCGTGCTTGTAGTCCACGCGCAGCCGTAGCGAAGCGGAGGCATCTGTAGCCCTAGGCGATGGGGCGTTGTTTGCCCCAAGGCTGGGGTTCGTAGATGGCATAACCCCCGACGATCGAGAACCCACGACGATGGGCCTCCATAGGTTCGCTGACCCACGGCGAGATAGCGATGGCGCTCGATATAGGGGGCGCTCATCTACAAACGAGCTCAACGGGCTATGTGTGGTCCCAATCATAGCATTCGTAAGCGTCTCGTAGATCGCCTTCGGCGTGGTGAATCTTCTGATTTTTCACGTAATCGATGATGTCCGATAAATTTCGCGGATCTAACGTGAAACATCCGTATCCAGTACTCCACCCGAAGTTCCACAAATCGCGGCGATGACGTTTGAGCGCTCCTGTGGATTCGACCTTCAGGCGCTCGACAAATTGCGTTACCGACAGTGTTGGCGGGTACGCGGAAACCATATGAACGTGATCCTCGATGCCACCAATACGAATGAGTTTGCCGCCGATCCCAGCCGTAATGCGTCCTAGAACCGGATGCAGAAATCGTTCGATGTCAGCGGTAATCCAAGGATGGCGATATTTGGTGGTCATGACGATATGGTAGCGCAATCGCGTAAAGGGCATTCGAACTCCTCGTGCTGGGGGGAGTGGCACCATTATTATCGAATTCCCGAAACCGAAGTTGCGCGAAGAATGAGAGATCGAATCGACCCATCGATCGAGGTCGATCGGGCATCCCGCAGTTGCGCGTGCTTGTAGTCCACGCGCAGCCGTAGCGAAGCGGAGGCATCTGTAGCCCGAGGCGATGGGGCGTTGTTTGCCCCAAGGCTGGGGTTCGTAGATGGCATAACCCCCGACGATCGATGACCGAGGTGATCGACCCCCCAACGACCCGATGACCGAGGCGATCGACCCCCAACGATCCGATGACCGACCCAACCGACGCCCCCTCGCCATTTCCAGGACGGCGGTTATTTTACAAATAATCCGAATTTCATGATTTGAATGAATCAATATGCCCGATTTGGGCGTTTGTACGACGTATGAAGACAATGATGTATCGGGGGGAAATCGAAAATGGAGCGACCACTGGCAGTGGTATTGCTATTATTACTATTCATCGCGGGAGCATGTGCTCATGCACCGCCGGATAACCGCTGTGACGAGGTGGTGACCATCAACGGACCCGACGACGCGGGCGTGGCGATTGCTCGGGCCTGCCAGCGCTTTGCGGAATCGACGGGGGCGACCCAACACGAGATCCGGAGGGCACTGCACAATACACGGGTCCTCGTGATGCAGTGGCCCCACCGGCCGCCCTGTCAGGGCTCACCGGGCTGCGCCCAGATCATGAGGGACCGGGCCCACGTCTACGTCAGCCGCGACGATTGGCGCCGATACTTATCCCACGAGATTTATCACATCTTATTGGTTCGCCTGGAGCCGGATATCCCGGTCGAGGACCATCACCGCAGAATGCGTGAGCTGAGCCTGTGTACCAACGGGGTCTGCGGCGGCTTTCATCCCCCGTGCCGCGGGCTCTCCGGCGGCTTAAAACGCTGCAATTCGATGCTGTAACGGCAGGTGAATTCAATTCACCTCTTCCTCGACCGCCTCGGCGACTTCAGCGGACTCGCTCTCTGGCGCCTCTTCTTTCACCGAGTGATATTCGTCGGTCGGGGTATCGAGGACGACTTGGTCGGCGTCGGTGTCTTGAGAATCAGCTCTTACGGCCTGGTATTTCGCCGTCGGGGCTTGCTCGATGGCCTCATTGATCTCCAATGCCAGTGAATCCGGCTCTTTCTCGGCACCGAAGCCGGGAAAAATATATTGGATCGAACCACCGTCACTGATATCTGTGTGGGCGACCCCTTTCATCGCAAAGCTCTCCAGGACCTCCTCGGCCTCGTCGACGCTGAGGTCCGTGGAAACGGCGATTTTTCCGCTCGACAATTTGCCGCCTTCGTAATTCGCCAACTGCAGGACCTCGCGCTCGACGTCCTGTGTGATCTCGAAGTCTGGTTCCTTCGACTGTTGGAACCCGGAATACATCGCCCAGACGCCCATGGCCGCCGCAAAGCCGAACATCACCAGGACCGCCACCGACGCCGCCAGATCATCGATCTGCAAGGTGATCATCTCGATCAAAATCATCGCTACACAGGGCGCCGAGAACAGAAATACGATACCACCGCCCCCGATCTTGGCGATCTTGGCAAAAGTAGATGCTGTCGATGACATGGGCTGTGTCCAACGCGGTCATTGCAGTCAATAAGCGATGACACAGATTATTCACGACAATGGTGCGGGAGGCAACCGACCGAGCCCGTCATACCGACCGGCTGGGACCGGACGACCTCGATTGTGCGACGTTAATTTGATTCTTCGAGCCGTCGACGGCGCAGTACCGCGGTGGATGCCAAAATGCCGAGTAGAGCGATGATTGCGAGGTCCGTGGGAGAGGGGCCGCCAGACGCCGCCCCGCACGTGCTATTCGCGGCTTCCTCTTTTTCCCAGCAATAATCCCGCGTCGCCTCGGCGGCGGAATAACAACTATGTTCGGCGCATGTAAATGTCCTTCCGTCGGCCTCGTAATACAGAGTTCCCGTCGCTGCATTGACACATGAACGAGCCCGATCGCAGCCGGGCGCATGGAACTCCTCACAGATGGTCTCATTGCCGGATGCAGACCCCGAACTCGGCTCACTATAGCTGCCGCCGCCGGCGGAGCTTCCATCGCCACCGGAGTCACCGCAGATGCCGTTGGTGGTACACGTATTATTGGGGCAGCAAACGTCTGTTCGACCGCCTTCACCGACGGGACAACAACCGCTTCCGCAGTCGATCGGTGCACTATCGGGGCACGACTCGGTGGTGCTGCAGATGCCGTTGGAGGTGCATTTATTGTCGGGACAGCACACATCCGTTCGGCCGCCGTCGCCATAGGGGCAACAGCCGGTGCCGCAGTCGACCGGCG
>SKPJ01000604.1 GCA_007119595.1 Myxococcales bacterium | reverse complement strand
TCGAAGCGGCGTTGCGGCTCGCTCGACGATGCTACATCGCATCGCCTCGTCGCCGCGCCTTGTCCGACGCACACTCGACTTTGCAGTCTATCTCCATCAACTTCTGCTCACGGCGTTATACCGATCAGTGGACCGAGATTGAATCCGTCCAATTTGAGCAGCGCATTCAGGTGATGATTTCGGAGTTGCTACCCACCGGGGAAATTCTAGTCTTGACGACTCATCCTCCACTCGAAGGTGGTGATGAGCTGCCCATGTGGACTACCCAGGTTACGGCCTTTCTCTATGATCCAACGGACGATGGCTGGGACACCCTCAAGACCTTTGAACATATTGATGAGAGCTTGAGTCCAAGCATCACCTGGCTCGCCGGCCGAGAAGTATACCTGATTCATCTCGCTGGAGATTCCGAAGAACCAATATTTGGTTATCTCTTCGATCCCGACACGCAGTCCTGGGAGCATCAATACCAACGTCAGCCTTTTCCCGGCCACGTGGTGTTTGCTTTGGAAGGTGACCGGATTCTCTTCGAATCTTTTCAAGAATTGACGATCTATGATGTCGCAGCGGACCGGTGGATGGATTTCGACGTAGTGCCCGACGGGATGCGGTTTTCGCCGGCAACTCTTCTCCCTGATGGACGTCTTCTGTTTCTTGGAGAGCGGGAACCGGGTACCGATCCGGCCAGCTTGGATATCGCATATTGTGCCCTCGAGTAGGTGCCGTTGCCGAACCGAGTTATCAGACACCCCGGTGCCGGCGGTGAGCAGCGCGCGACGTATGGGCTTGATCTTGCATTGAGCCATCCCCTAGCGTTTTTGAGACGCAAGACCGTTGATTTCGAAGTATAGTCATAGTTTTGACAGGGGACGCACAATGATTGCGAATCGCAAACGTGCAATGGTTTCGTTGGTAGCCGCTGCTGGACTGGCCATCAGTGTTGCGGGATGTGGCTCATCTGAGGCTGAGCAAAATGATAGCAATGACGAAAATACGGAAGAGTCCGTGGAGGATAACGATAGCGAGAACGGTGAGAACCAAGAGAATGGCGAAGAGGACAACGGTGATGACCAAGAGAATGGCGAAGACGACGATCTGGGGTTTGAGCTCAAAGAGGAGAAGTGGAAGCTAGCCCTGGGTGACGGCGGCGCACTTGGGTCGCCGGCCGTTTATGGTGAAGCCATTTATGTGGGGGGGGCTGGAGTGTTTGGTTCCGGCCTATTCGCCGTGGACTTGCAGGGCAACCAACTGGGTCAATTCGAGGACGGTAGCTATCCTTCAACTCCGGCAATCGATGAAAATGGGATCGTCTACGCAAAGTCCACTGACGGCATACTGAGGGCCTTTGATCCGGACGGAGCGGTCCACGGATTGGGTGATGAGCCTATATGGAGCTTCGATACGGATATCGAGGGCGATGAGGTGTCGATTGACTCCATTTCCAGTCCCGCCATTGGGTCCGATGGGCTCATCTACTTGGTCTCCGTCGATGAGCACGTGTATGCCCTCGCTCCTCAAGAGGATGGTTCGGACCCGCGGATCGAGTGGTCCTTTGAAATGGATTTGGAGGGAACCTACGAGGAATGGGGAAGGCCCAGTAGCCCGACCGTTGGCGCCGACGGCACGGTCTACGCGGGAGGATCGATCCATGGAGGGGAGGGTTCAAAATTATACGCATTGACCCCACCAACCGAGGGCGAGAATGGCCAGGAGCAGTGGAGCATCGCGTTCGACGGAAGTTTTCAGGGCAATCCAGCAATGGATGCCGAACAAGGGTTATTCGTGGTGACTGACACGGATGTAAAGCGTGTCGATACGAGCGATGGGAACCCGGAAAATTCGATCGTAGAACTCGGCGATAATAGTCTGGTTCAGATGTCTCCAGCGAGAGGGTTTAATACTCCAATAAGCGAAGATGGACTGGCTTTTGTCGGCACCAGAGCCACCGGGAATTTGCGCGCCTTGGATTCAACCATCGAGGATGACAATCGAGAGGCATGGACCTTTCGGCCCGACCACGCCAGGGATATCGTAACGACGCCGGTTCTCGATGACGATGGAATGGTGTACGTGGCATCGGACGGAACAAGTAATTTCGATGATGATCGGCACTTTCTATACGCCGTCGACTTGGAACGCGGTAAAGCCGATTGGGCCGTGGAACTCGACGATCCTGTTCACGCTTCGGACCCTGTCCTTTTCGAGGGTGTAATCTATGTGGGAACGGGAGGCGGGGATCTCTACGCCATTGAGGCCGATGGAGACGCCCCTGCTGCGAGTGAGTGGCCGATGTACGGACGCAACCACCAGCGCACTTCGTCGATGCACTAAACCGATTGCTTCGGCATGGGTTTCTCGGGATGGTATGAGGGTGCCGACGGACGACGGTCCTTTGGACAGGGTTGTTATGTTTACCACACATGCTCTCTAGTCTTTGCATCACCGGTCGCTTCTGGCGCCCTGAGTTGCTCCCTCGAATCGGTGGAGCTCTCGCGGATCATGATCCGGGCGTACCAGTCGAACCACCACCAGGGCATGTCGACGTGGATGTGGAGACGTTGAAAGAGTGAGCCGTCGCCGACGAATGCCTCGTCGATCAGAAATTCGGTACTCACTGTGTTGCCATCTGTCATCGTCTCGGGGCTGATTTCAATGGCATTCGTCTTCGAGTGGTGAACGCCATCACTCTTGGGGCGCATTACCGGCCTTTCGTTTTGGATTTTGTGTTTGGCCGGGACAGTTGGATCGTCGACGACGATGCGGTCGCGTTGCTCCTTCGTCAATCCCGTGATCTCTACGATTTCCCGCGACACTTCCACGGTTCTTCCCGCCAGGCGGTCGAGTCGAGGGCTTTGAATTGTCACCGCCAATTCAGTGCCGGCCTCCTGGATGCCATCAACGGCTACGGTAATGGGGCCGATCAGGCGCTCGCAGAGCCAGTTGCGTAGCCGTCGCCGTCCCATGGCGTAGCCAATCCCGATGGCGAAGGCGGCGAAGATGGCGCCATGGATCGCGCGGTCGACGAATCCGCTACTGAATTCAACGCCGGTGAGGTCCTCGAACCAGTAGATCATTGTGGGGATTCCCAAAAAGGCCCCGAGAAGAAGGGATATAAACACGCCGAGCAGGAGGGGGATGCGCACTGCGGAACCGACCGCCGAGGGGGCCTTTGCGTCGCGCTTTTCGTCCGGGACTACCGGGCCCAGCGTAAATTCGACAACTGTAGTGGAGCCCTGAAGATTGCTGTTCGGTTCAGTGTGGTTGGTCATGGAAGAGATGCCTCATAGGGCGGTGGTATATGCCGAAAATCCGGGGGGCGGGATACCATAGATCGAGGGCGTAGAATCGTACAGTCGGTCAATTTGGTGCGATCAGCGGTAGTCGGTTGAGTTCACCAACGCCCACCTCTGGCGCTTCATCGAACCTCGTGATCTCCTCACGGTGGGAGAGGTGGCGAACGCGCTGTAAAGCGTTTGTCCGAGGGGGCACAGGGCAAGCGTGGTGCTCGGTAGCTTCTCCGGTGCCCCTTACCACTCGCTTCGCTCGCGGAGCTCCACCACCGGGGGAGCAGCCCTCGAGATGTCGATGACGGTACGGGGGATTCGGAAAACCAACTACCGATCAACGTGGAGTACACTCCGGTCAATTCAGTGGTAGCAGTCTTCTGGGTATGCGACTTTGTCACCCGCTGAAACGACCGGATATCATCTCCCTTACTCAGCAAACTGAAGCGGATCGATGGAGTTCATTCTCCGAATCATGACCTACTCTATGACCGGCATAGCATTCGCCAGCTAGTGTCAGGAGAGCTGTGCGGTGGCGTCTGAAGAAGAAGGCCGAAGCCCTGGACATCCGCTTGAAGCGATCTGGCTTATAGTGCGAGATGTGGTCTGGCGGAGTTGCTCGCCGGAACACTCGGGTGAGGCGGGTGGGGGCGCAGGGAGGCAGTGGGGCGGGGTAACCGCCTTCTTCGCAGTTTTATCAAGGATCCGGGACGACTTTCGGAACATGGTGGCACCGTCCCCAAACGCCGGCGGCTCGGACGTGATGAGTGCCTCACCTGAAGTCAGCAAGCCGCGCTCTCGCCACAGGCACATCGCCGAATGGTCTTATGGGACAAAAAAAAGTTGGGGGTGATCTGTGACGCTATTTTCGTCCGGTTTTTGGTTCAGGGAAACCGAAATTGTCCGTGGCAACTGGCGCAGCCCTCCAACAACTGGGAGTAGTGGTCGGTCACGCCCTGTAGATCATCGTCTCGGGCTGCCCCGACCAGATCTCGAAGCACGTCGTGAAACTCGTCATCAGCCTCGACGAACTCCTCGATCTGGTCCGGATTGACCGGTGGGCGGTAGACCTCGTCCTCCAGCGCCTGGTGGGTCAGATCATAGGCGGGATGGACCTGAGCGATCTGTCCCGGAATCTCGTCGAGGCGCTCGTCGGCGATGAGCTGCAGGATATTCTGCATGGCCGCCGTCAAAAGTCGCATCTCGAGTTGGACGATATTGAGCCCTTCGGGGAGCTCGTCGAGGTTATCAGGTACCTCCGGCAGCTCCCGTAGTTCACCTCGCAATACGTCGCCGTATTCGTCGGCCTCATCGGCGACGCTCTCTTCCTCTTCTGTCACCTCGTCATCGACGGGATCGGCGACGATCTCCGCAAGGTGTTCGTCTTCCGGTCCCTCAGGTTCATCACAGCCGATGACCATTGCCAGTACGGACAACACCATCACCGCAGCGAATGCATGTGTTTTCTGCTTCTCCAAGTTCATGGATACCTCGTTAAACGGTGGTCAATGGGTCACTTTAGTGACCTGATCAATGAGAGGAGCATAGTAAGCAAGCGAGCGCTCGCTTACAAGTGCTGGTAGCGGTCAATCTCAGAAGAATGGACCGGTCATGTAGGCCGAATCCACAGCGCCGCCGATTCCAACACATCGTAGATCACGGGGATGACCACCATGGTCAACAGGGTGGAGGCGATCATTCCGCCCATCACGGCGATCGCCAGGGGGGCAAATCGCTCCGCCCCCAGCGCCCAGGCCCCAGCCAGGGGGATCATGCCGATTACGGTGGACACGGTGGTCATCATGATGGGACGAAATCGAACCTCGACGGCATCGCGAAGGGCCTGGCGTCGCCGGGCTCCGTCGGCGCGGCGGCGGGCTACGAGATCGAGCAAAATGATGGCGTTGTTGACCACGATCCCGACCAGAAGGATAAGCCCCACCATTACAGGCATCGACACCGGGCGGTCGGTGAGCCACAGGGCGGCGGACACGCCGATCAGGCTGAGAGGAACGCTCATCATGATCACCAGGGGCCGCAGAAAGGAGCGCAATTGAGCGAGCAGCAATAGGTAGACGGCAGCGATGGCGATCAATAGGGCGCGTCCCAGACCGGTGCGAGCCTCGCTCAACTCGCTTCGCTCGCCGGTGAGTACAACCTCGTAACCCGCGGGCACCGTGAGCTGGCGCAGCGCATTTTCCACGTCGGCCATCACGAAGCTCAACGGTCGATCACCGGTCTGGGCGGTGATGTCCAGGGTCTGCACCAGATGTTGTCGGGTCACCACCGTCGGGCCGGTTTCGTCGATCAGACTTGCCACCGAGCGAAGGGGAACCGTCTGATCTGCGGCGGGTACCGAGATTGGAAAGGCCAGTAGATCAGTGGGGCTGTGCCGATCGTGGTGGCGGACCACTACGGGGACGCCCGTGGGTCGAGCGCCGTAAAACTGGCCGCCCGAAAGTCCCTCGCTTCCGGCCTGCATCTGCCATCCCACCTCCTGCGGAGAAATTCCGAGGCGTCCGGCGCGCAGGCGATCGACCTCGACCCTCAGACGCTGGCGGTCGAGTTGCCAGTTGCGCACCGGGTTGACCAGTTCGTCGATATCCTCCAGTTGGTGCAGTACGTCCCGGGCCAGCGCATCAAGCACCAGTGGATCGTCGCCGCTCAGTTGAATGGCAACCGGGGCGTCCGTGGTTGATTTGGCGGTATTTCCCAGTTCGCGCACCACCGAGGTCTCCACTTCCCCGATGGACTCCACGGAACGTCTGACCTGGTCCTGGATCTCCCAGATGGTGCGCTGACGCTCGGTACGGGGTGTCAACTCCACGGTGATGAATCCCTGTGTCGGCCCCTGGGCGCCGGTGGCCGAAAGGGAGCGCATCCCGCGCTCGTAGCCGGTCTGTCGCTGTACCGTGACGACCTCCGGATGAGTCACCAGCTCTGCTTCGATGCGGCGAGCCACCTCGTTGGTGGCCTCCAGCGAGGAGCCCGACGGGGTCTCGAAGGAGATATAAAAATTCCCTCCGTCCATCTGTGGCAATACCTCCATGCCCTGTCCCTTGATGCCGGCGATACCCAAAGCGAAGCTGGCGACGGCCACCACCAAGGTCACTGTTCGCCATCTCAGAGCTGCTGACAAAAGGCGCAGATACACACTCTGTACTCCGTCCATCATCGCCCGGAAGGGAGATGTGACCTTGTCAGTCCATCCCCGAGTCGTCACATGGTCGCCTGGTCTACGATCGGTCTTCAGATAAAGGCTGAGTGCGGGTACCACCAGAAGGGCGATGGCGATGGAACTGGCAAAGGCCAGCAAGAGAGTCAGCGCCAGAGGGCCAAAGGTTGCACCAACGAAGCCGGGTACGAATAAAAGCGGCACCAGCACAGCGGTGGTGGTCAACGCCCCCACCAACACGGCGCTGGCCACCTCGGCAGTTCCCTCCCTGGCAGCGCGCTGCCCCGACATACCCCGGTCGCGAAGGCGGACGATATTTTCCAGGACCACGACCGCGGCATCGACCACCATCCCCACGGCCAGGATCAACGCCGACAGGGTGACCATATTGAAATCCACTCCCAGCCATTGCATCCCCACGAAGGTCAATCCGTAGGAGAGGGGCATTGATACGGCGGCCACCATCGACGCCCGGGCTCTACCCAGGAAGAAGAAGATGACAAGCACCGCCAGCGCGATGGCCTGCAATACATTGACCAGGAGGTTGTTCACCGAGGACTCGGCAAAGGTAGCGCTCTCGTCACCGACGACGATTTTCAGCTCCCCTTTGCCGGGACCGTGAAGCTGGTCGTTGAGTTCCGCGGCCAGTTGTTCGGCGTGACGCACCACGTCCACCGTATTGGCCTCGACGGTCTCAAAGAGCTGCACCGCCACCGCCGGTTGGCCGTCGACGGCAAAGGATGCCTCCTCGTCGAGATGGGAGGAATGGACTGTTGCCAATTCCGACAACAACAGGCGGGTGCCATCGGAGCGGCGAATGGGCGTAGCGGCCAGTGCTTCGACGCTGGTGGGGCGGGCTTCGACGCGAAATAATGT
>SKPJ01000314.1 GCA_007119595.1 Myxococcales bacterium | reverse complement strand
CCATACAGCTGGACCGCGGAACTCCAGTTCCGCCATACAGCTGGACCGCGGAACTCCAGTTCCGCCATAGAGCGCTCTCGAGATCCGAGATCCGGAGACAGCGCCGGTAATGCCACATCCCTCCATATGCGTTATCATTGACCTGAGTGTAGCAATGGATCCGGGCGAACCCCCCGGTGTGTCATTCGTCTGCCAGATAATGGTATTGCTCAACCTTGTTATGCGATTTGGAGCATTTCATGTCGGTCCGTTTCCATATGCTAATGGCAGGGTTGCTCTTATTGACCCTCGCGATGGGATGTTCAGGTTCGGAGTGCAGCGCTGATTCAGATTGCTCCGCCGATCAAATCTGCTCGACGACAGGAGGTATCTTCTTCGGCAATCGCTTTTGCGTTGCGTCCCCGGACGTGGCCGATGTCGAAGTCTTTGAGGACGTAGCTATTCCCGACGATGTCGCAGCTCCCGAAGATATCGCAGCGCCCGAAGACATCGCCCACTCCACCGACCCACCCCCCTCTTCCGACGATATAAGCCCGGTCGATCCCGACGTCCAAAGCCCCTTCGACGGCCAAGTTTTTCTCACCAAGACCCCCGGAGCAGCCACCACCGAAACCTCGGCGACTTTTGAATTTACGTGCAACGCCTCGGACTGTGCCATCGACTGTTCTTTGAACGACGCCGATTTCGAACCCTGCGACAACGAGATCACCTATCAAGATCTCGCCGAGGGCTCCCATCGATTCTCCGCTCGCCCCCGCCATATCAACACCGGGGAGTTGGGTCCGCCCACCGAATACGAGTGGCAGGTCATATTGACTCCCCCGAATATCGAAGTGCTTCAAGCGCCGGACGCCATCACCTACCACAGCGAGGCGACGCTGGAGGTGACCTGTGAGCACGACTGTGATCTGAGTTGTACGCTCGTCGATCCCTTCGACTCTCTCGACTGCGACGACGGCCCCATCTCCCTTGAACTTCCCGTCGGCGCATACGTCGTTCAGGTCATCGCCGAGGATCTCGTCGGCAACACATCGGAGCTGCAGATCGAGTGGGAGTATACGGTCCGAGATACCGTGGTCACCGCCGGTGTTGACGGAATGGTCAAAAAACTCGACCCCCAGGGCAATCGATTGTGGAGCTATGAAAACGAGGACGTGCCGGGCACCGATAACAACGGTCTCCTCCACGTCGCGGTCAATCCCGACGGCTATGTCCACGCCGTAGGACACCGCAATCACCGAGTCATCAAACTCGACCCCGCGGGCAATGAGGTCTGGACCGTGGACCTCGATTTACCCAACGATCGAATGCGCGGTGTCGCCGTCGACCCCGACGATAATGTCTATATTGCCGCCAACGCCGATGGCGTCTTTAAGCTCGACGCCGACGGAGATGTCCAATGGCATTTCGACGGCCATGGCGACCAGGTCTACAATGTCGTATTCGCCGCAGACGGGTATCTCTACACCGCCTCCGCCGACCAGACGGCCCGTCGTCTCGATCCGGAAACCGGCGAAGAAGTAGATCGCCTCGATCGAAGTCACACCACTCGCGCCATCCGCGTATCTCCCTCCAACACAGTCTACGTCGGCGCCGGACCTCTGTATGGCTTCGACGGCTTTTCCGAACACCTGAATACCTTCGACGAGGCCGACGGCTCGGTCTACGATATTGCACTTCATCCCGACGGATCGGTCTTTGCGGTATTCACCGACGATGTGGCCCGCAAATTCGACGCCGACCTCGACCTCATCTGGAGTTATCCCGATATCGACGATCGACCGGAGGGTATCTCAGCGCTCCCCAGCGGCGAGACCTACGTCGGTAGCCGCGACCAGATACTTCGAAAACTATCGCCGGACGGCGAACTCCTCTGGAGCTATGACGGCCACACGGCCTCTATCTACGGCGTCGCCGCCGACCCCGGACTCTACGAGACCTTCCCCGATATATGGGATGAGCGCGTCGATTGATCTTACGCGCAGAGCCGGACCGCGGAACTCCAGAGCCGGACCGCGGAACTCCAGTTCCGCCATTGAAGACAGCCCGGTGCCCGTGGATCCCAAATTCACGACATCAATTTTACGTATTCAGCTCTCCACAGGCACATCGAAGTGCTCGGCGTAGGCCTGCAGGGCCTCGACAGGAGCGCGAAAGGTAGACGGTGAGTCGACATTGAAGATCACGCCGGCGATGGAGTTGCGGACCTCCAGGATGCGTCGCATCGATTCACCGGGATCGAGCACCAAAAGGGGCACCGAACCGTCGTCGGCTTCGCGACCGGCGGTGCGGGCAAACTCCTCCAGTCGTCGCACATTGGTAAAGGCCAACAACCACGAGCCGCCGTCGATGATCGAGGCTGTCGGAAAGGCCGGTCCCTCGTCGTCCCGGGCGGGAAGAAAATACCACGCTTTGAGCAAAAACACGGCCCGCCACAGGGCCTCGATATTTTCCGTTCGCGGATCTCTTTTTGCCTGTGCGACGTAATCTCGAATCTCTCGTGGGCTCATGCCAAAAAATCCCTCTGTGGTCTGTGGACTCGCCGACCAACCGAAATTCCTATCAATCGAATCGACAATCGTGATGCGATCGACGCTGGAAATCAAACGATCCTCTGCAACCATCACTTCCGCTGACTCATCGAAGATTCGATTTCACTGCTTCGAAATCCAACTCAATATTGAGGAATAGCCCCTGGCGAATAATCTGTTTGGCGACTGCTGATAGTAGCGAAAGCAGAAATTCTTCCCATCGGCCACAGCTCTGATACGATGACTCTGACTCGGTATATTCCGTCGTGAGTACAGAACTCTCTCGCCGCCTTTTACCCCCTATTGTTGTATGACCAGCGAATCCAACGGTGAATCCGAATCCACCACGGTCGACTCCGGCTCCCCCAACGAGTCGTGGACCGAAGGCGCGGTTCGACTCGTCGACGACGTGCGAGCTGTCCGCATTGGCATCTTCGTGATCGCCCTCGCAGCGGCGATCGGCCTGTTGCACTTTGCACAGGCCATCTTGATCCCCATTGTCCTGGCCTTTTTTCTCTCCTATGTGCTCACGCCCTTCGTCAATGGGCTGATGAAGCTGCGCATTCCGGCGACCCGGGTCAATATGCCCCGGGGGCTGGCGGCGCTGATCGTCGTCCTCCTCGCCGTGACCATGACCGGTCTATTGGGCACCTTTATCGGCGATCAGATCCGTCGGCTGCTCATGGAGCTGCATCACTACCAGGATCAATTCGTCGATAATATCAATCGAATGCGGGAGACCGTCGCCGAGCTTCAGCATCGCGCCGAGAGCTATCTGGAGCCCTTTCGCCGCGAGGGTGAGGGAATCGCTCCCGCAGAGATGGGGCAGGATTCGGTGGAGCGAATCGAGGTATTCACCGATCAGGGAACCACCGACTTCTGGGCCGCCGCCACCGATTTTATCGCCGGCGGTTTGACCGGCTTTTTGGGCTTCGTGGTCCAGGCCTTGATGTGCATCTTCGTGCTGGTCTTCATTCTCGCTCAGGGACCGGGTCTGCACGAGCGCATTGTCAATCTCGCAGGCAACAGCCCCAACCGCCGACAGGCTGCCGAAGTCATCTTGCGCAACGTCAACGACGACGTGCAGCGCTATCTCTTTAACCGCTTCGCCACCAACACCTGCGTGGCCATTTTGGTGGGGCTACTCTTTTATCTATACGGGTTGGATTTTGCCTTTTTGCTGGGAATTTTTGCCGGCTTATTCAACTTCATCCCCTACGTCGGGCCCATCGTGGGAAGTGTGTTCCCCGCCACCGTGGCCTACGTGCAATTCGGCGAATTACAGGCCGTGATATGGTGTATTTTGATCTACGCCAGCGTCACCGGCCTGGAGGGCAACCTGGTCACCCCCTATGTCATCGGACGCCACCTCAAGATCAACAGCTTGGCCGTATTGTTGTCGGCCATCTTCTGGGGTTGGATGTGGGGCGCCATCGGGCTTTTATTGGCCATTCCCATCGTGGCCACCATGAAGTCCATCTCGCAGAATGTCGACGGACTGGGCGGTCTTGCGGCCTTTTTACGCGGATAGCTGAAAGCCGGGTAGATGGCTGCCCTTGCCAATCGACAAAAACGCCACCATAACTAGGGGTTGCAACAGCCAATTGGATTCCCTTCGAGCGAATAGGAGCGATGATGAGCGAGGCATATATCTTTGAGGCAACGCGCACGGCCGTCGGCCGCCGCGGCGGTGCATTGGCCCATACCCGACCCGATGATCTGGCGGCGAAAAATCTAAAATCCCTGGTGCGACAGGCGGGCATCGACGCCGAATACGTCGAGGACATCATCATGGGATGTGTCACCCAGGTCGGTGAACAGGGCATGAATATCGGGCGCACGGCGGCGCTGATCGCCGGCTTTCCGATCACCACCACCGGCACCACGGTCAACCGCATGTGCGGCTCCAGTCTTCAGACCGTCAACTTCGCAGCCCAGGCGGTGATGAGCGGGGTCCACGACCTGATGGTGGGCGCCGGCGTGGAGTCGATGACTCGAGTGGAGATGGGCTCCGATGTGGCCCCTTTGAGCGACGGCCTGACGGACCGCTTCGATATCATCAATCAGGGCCTCAGCGCGGAGCTTATCGCCAAAAAATGGAATCTCAGCCGCGAGGACCTCGACGCTCTTGCCCTGGAGAGCCACAAGCGGGCTCTGACAGCGATCGACGAGGGATATTTCGAGCGAGAAATCGAAGCCATCGAGGTACGAGACGAAGCCGGAGAGACAACGGTCTTCGATGTCGACGAAGGGCCCCGGCGGGGAACGACGCTGGAGAAGATGGCGAAACTAAAACCTCCCTTCCGAGATGACGGCGTCATCACGGCAGCCTCGGCGAGCCAGATCTCCGACGGCGCCGCCTCGGTGCTCATCGGATCGGAGCGGGCGGGCAAAGAACTGGATCTTACACCGCGCGCCAAATTCCGGGCCATGGCGGTCGCCGGCGTCGATCCCACCATCATGCTCACCGGTCCCATCCCGGCGACCCAACAGGTATTGGAAAAGGCGGGACTGACCCTCGACGATATCGAACTCTTTGAGGTCAACGAGGCCTTCGCCTCGGTGGTGATGGCCTGGGCCGACGAACTCGACGAAGATCGGGACTCCCTGCTGGCTCGCACCAACGTCAACGGCGGCGCCATGGCCCTGGGCCATCCCCTGGGCGCCACGGGCGCCAAATTGGTGACCACATTGCTCCATGAGATGGAGCGCCGCGATGTCACCCTCGGTCTTGTGACCCTGTGCATCGGCTTTGGACAGGCCGTAGCCACGGTGATCGAACGAGTTTAAACGCCTCATGCAAATGACGAAGCATTGAACATATACCTCCCAACGTTCGAGGAGTTTAAGCGATGAGTATTTTTGACGGAAAAGTAGCACTCGTAACCGGCGCCGGAAGTGGTCTGGGTCGACAATACGCCCTCGCCCTGTCGAAAGAAGGCGCAAAGGTGGTGGTCAACGACCTGGGCACCAGTCGTCACGGCGAAGGAGAGCAGTCCAAAGCCGCCGACGAGGTGGTCGCCGAATTGAAAGAAGCCGGCGGCGAAGCGGTGGCCAATTACGACTCGGTCGCCGACCCAGAGGGCGCCGAAGCGATGGTCGACGCCGCCTACGACGCCTTCGGACAGCTCGATATCGTCATCAACAACGCCGGGATCCTGCGCGACAAGACCCTGGTGAAGATGGAGGACGATATGTGGGACGCCGTCATCGACGTCCACCTGAAGGGCACGTTTTTGGTCAGCCGCCACGCCGTGCGCCGCATGATCAAAGCCGGCAACGAGGGGCGCATCATCAACACCAGCTCCTACGCCGGGCTCAAGGGCAACTTCGGGCAGACCAATTACGGGGCCGCCAAGGCCGGCATCGCCGGCTTTACGCGCTCGTTGGCGCTGGAGGGCCGAAAATACGGCATCACCACCAACGCCATCGCCCCGGTCGCCAAAACGCGCATGACCGAGGATATCGACATGGTGCCCGACGAGTACGCTGCGGGCGATGTGGTTCCACTGGTGTTGTGGCTCGCCAGCGACGAATCCAGTGAGGTCACGGGCCGCGTATTCGGGGCCCACGGCCATCACTATTTCGAATACGCCATGGAGACCACCCCCGGCGTCGAACGCGACGAGCGCTGGGAGATCTCAGAGGTGGGCGAGCAATTCGGCGCCATCACCCAGAAGGCCAGCAGCGCAGGCGATGAGGGCGGCGACGAGGTTCGCCAACTATTTTCTCTTTTGCCCGAGGTCTTTGACGGCGACGCCGCTTCGGGGTGGACGGCCACCATCGCCTTTGAGGTCGAGGGAACCGGAACCTATGGCGTGGAAGCCTCCGACGGCCAGGCCACCTTCGTCGACGGCGCACCGGACAGTCCGGACGGCAAAGTGACCTTCGACAGCGCACAGACGATCCTCGATCTGGCGGCCGGTGAATTGAGCCCCGAAAAAGCCTTTATGGGCGGCAAAATCAGCGCCAATAATATGGGCCTACTGATGAAATTCGGGGAGTATTTCGACCTGGAAGCAGCCGGCGAAATGGCCGCCGGCGAAGGCGACGATTCCGGTGACGACAAAACGGACGCCAAAGAGCGTGGGCCGGGCCCGAACCTGGCGGCAGTGGGCAATAAGTTCAAGCCCCAAGCCCGCTTTGTCGAACCGAAGGATATGGTCGCCTATGCCGAGGCGGTGGATGATGAAAACCCACGCTACGTCGGTGGCGATCCCGAGGTTGGAGCCCCGCTTTTGGCGGTCAAACCGCTCTTCGAGGGCCTGGAAGCAGCGATCGCCGACAAGACCCTGGACGCCGACCTGATGCGCCTGGTCCACGGCGAACAAGAGGTGGTCTTCCATGACGTACTTCGTCCCTGGGATCTGGTGGCGCCCCGCGCCGAGATAAGCTCGGTCGTCGAAAAATCCTCGGGGTGGCTCGTCGAAGTTCACCAATCGCTGATGCGCGACGGCGAAAAAATTGTGGACGCCACGAGTGGACTCTTCGTCAAAAATCCAGAGGCCGACAAAGCAGAGAACAAGGCCGACAAAGGCGAAGACAAAACCGACGAGCCCGAACTCGGCGAACCGGTATACACCGAAGAACAGGTCGTGGCCGCCGACCAGCCACGTCGCTATGCCGAGGCCTCCGGCGATATGAATCCCATCCACCTGGATCCCAATGTGGCGAAGGCGGCGGGACTTCCCGACGTCATCCTCCACGGGTTGTGCACCATGGCCTTTGCCGCACGGGCGCTGGTCGACGGCGTCTTCGACGGAGAGGTCGAAAAACTGGGTCGGATGAAAGTCCGCTTTGCTCGTCCCGTG